>NZ_JBHFNQ010000214.1:0-101437 GCF_041929345.1 Floridaenema aerugineum BLCC-F46 | reverse complement strand
TTCGGTGTAAAATAATGGTAATAAATTCATTATTTTCGTTAATTAGGTCTTCTTGAGAATAGCAGACCTCTTTTTTTTTGACAACAATCGGTAAACCCCGCACGCAGTAAGGGGTTTACCGATTGTTGTCACCCCGTCAGGAATTAATGGCAAAGGGACTGGTACAGCTAGCTAAAGGTAGCCCCTACCCAGATTTAGCAATGGTCTATGCCTTTATTCAACTACCAGATTTAGTCAAACGCATTCATCATGCGGTTCATCGTCCTGAAGGTCATCCCCTGAAAATGGATCGATGGATTGCTGCTAGTTTCTCTCAACTTTTAAGTTCCAAAGATGCTGAAAAAACTGTAGCAGGTATTAAAGCTACCGCCGAAGCAACTTATTCGGCTTTCATTCAAAAAGATTTACTAAGAGCATTTATCGGTCAGAGTACTATTCCGATTGTTTTATCAGGGAAAAAGTGCATCATTTTCAAATTAGATGACCAAAGACGTGCCGTAGTTGGCCCACTTTTAGCTGCTGCCATCCACTTATGCGTTGTCAGTAATCTATCTAAACCAAGAAAAGACCCCTTCGTGTACTGTTTGGATGAATTTCCCTCGCTCAAATTCGAGCGCATGGATCAGTGGGCGAACGAATATCGCAGTGCTGGCGGTGTCCCGATTGTCGGTATTCAAAGCTTGAACCAATTGTATAACCTTTATGGGGATAAAAAGGGAGCAGCGATCGCTAGTGCTTTATCGACTCATGTGCTGTTCAATCCGGGCGATTACGACACGGCAGAGAAATATTCTAAACGCTATGGAGAAGTGGAAGTGCTGGTGAAAAATCGCTCTACGGGTAGTTCGATGGGTCAACATACTAGTCGTTCTGTCAATTGGAACGAACAATTGCAAAAGAAACCGTTGATTAGTGCTGATGAAATTCTGCGATTTCCGCAAGGTAAGTGCGTAATTACCTCTCCTGCTTATAGTTCTGGCACAGAAGCTCTGTTTCCTTATCCCTTGAAGGTTCCAGTTAAGCCAAGCGACCGCAAACGCGCTCAAGAATCAGAAGTACTCTGGGATAGTCAAATTCGACCCCAGCTAGAGAAACGAGCAATTGGGCAATCAGTTGACCCGAAAACTAAGCAGGTACTCAATATTGATGATGAACTAGATCGTCGAATTCGCGCTGCCGAACAATTATTACCCCATCCTCATGACCCTAGCGACCCAGTAACTACGGCTGATGTCCAATCGAACCAAACTGTCGGCAAGATTCGGGAACTCCTAAAAAACAAAGCAATTAGCGGTGTACGTCATGACTGAACATTTGGTTCCACCTGATATTTTGATAGTTGATGACATTCCTGATAACATTCGGTTGTTGTCATCCATGCTAGTTGAACATGGTTATCGGGTACGAAAAGTGGTAAACGGGGAAAGAGCATTAAAAGCGATCGCTTTACAACTGCCCGACCTAATTTTACTGGATATCCGAATGCCAGATCTCGATGGTTATCAAGTATGCGCCCGACTCAAAGCATCTGATATAACCAAAAAAATACCGATTATTTTTATTAGTGCTGCCGACGATGTATTTGATAAAGTGAAAGGGTTTGAAGTCGGGGGTGCTGACTACATTACTAAACCGTTTGAATCGATTGAAGTAGTAGCACGAGTCGAACAGCAATTAGCGATGCGTCGCTGTCAACAGAAACTATTTGCCAAGAATCAACAACTCGCTACACAGAATATTCAACTACAGCAGGAAATTAAACAGCGACAGCAGACAGAACGGCGTTTGAAAGTTTTTGTTCATGCTGTTTCCCACGATTTACGAAATCCCGTCACCGGAATTTCTTTGTTACTGCAAAGTTATCTAAATAACACTACGGCAAATGTTGTATTCGACAGGCAGATTGTCGAAACAATGTTGGATAGTTGCACTCGGCAACTTCAACTGATTGATTCTTTAGTGGAAACGCAGCTATTAGAAACGTCGCGCTATCCGTTGAACTTACAACCGATATCGCTGCACGCTTTGACCAGTCGTATCCTGAAAAACTGGGAACCGATGTTAACCAAGTCTCAGGTTGTTGTTGCTTATCGGATTGCTGCTGATTTACCTTTGATAAATGCTGATGCCGAGCAACTTTGGCGAGTGTTTGAAAATTTGATTGGTAATGCAGTCAAATACAATCCATCCGGTTTTATGTTGACATTGGATGCCCTGGTAGATGCTAGTAAAAAAATGCTGCGTGTAACTGTTGCAGATAATGGTGTGGGCATTCCAAAAACAGAATGTGCTTCTTTATTCGATTTGTATGTGCGGGGAACTAACTCTGTACGTCGTCCGGGAACGGGTTTGGGACTCTATATTTGTCGGCAAATTGTGGAAGCGCACGGCGGTCAAATTGGTGTAGTCAGCGATTTAGGTCAAGGAGCGAGTTTTTGGTTTACGCTACCTTTAGTACTAAACCAATCCCAAGCGTAAAGCTTTGACTGCGGCTTGGGTGCGATCGCTTGCCTTGAGTTTATGAATAATTTGCTGAACGTGACCTTTAATCGTGTTCGCACTAATCCTCAATTCTAGACCAATTTCCGTGTTGCTTTTCCCCTCAACCAGTCGTTGTAAAACTTGCATTTCTCTGGGGGTCAATTTCACTTCTTCTAATTCTTCACCGTCGGGTAATGGTTGTCTGAGGTTTTGCAGCAAGCACTCAGCAATTTTCGCATCTAGATAAAAGTTTCCTTCGGCTACTGCGGTAATTGCTGCTTCTAGTTGAGGAATACTAACACCTTTAACGCAGTATCCATTAGCCCCACTGGTTAAGGCTGCCATCACTTTGGTTCGATTGGTGTAGTGCGTGAAAATGATTACTTGGGTGTTAGGTAGTATCTCTTTGATTCGTTGCGTCAGTGTAATACCATCCATTCCTGGCAATTCGATATCTACTAAAGCAATGTCTGGTTTGAGTTCGACGGCGGCACTCATTGCTTGTAGACCATCCTGGGCTTGTCCTACAACTTGAAAAGCAGGTTGAGCAGAAAGTGCGTGCCGCAGCCCTACCTGCAACATCGGGTTATCTTCCACAATCAAAATTGTTTTTGGTTTTATGTCAATCTTGGTAGACATTTTTATCTCTTCTCCAAAGAATTGTTTAACGAACTAACTTTTCCGGCAACGTTGGCAAATTCTATCGAGCGCTCGGTAGAAGAAAGAGTTCTATTCTTAGCACAATCTTTCAGGAAACAGCATTAAATTTTAATCATTTCTTTCTTATTAGTTCATATTGGTATTTCCTCAATTTGATCTAGGCTTTTTGCTAGGGCGAGTGCTGCATCTGTATTTTTTTTATTGGTAGTAATAGATGGGTTCATTCTCTTCACTAACCAATTGCGGGTGAGCTTATGTTGTTTGCTATCCCAGTTAAATACTACTTTTTGAGCAGTTTTTGTTGGATGGAGTGCTAAAACAATCAGTTGCATTTCATTAGGATTAACTTGAAAATGTTCGGTTGCCACCCATAACTTAATTCGGTCTGAATAACTTAGGCTAGGATGACGAATTCCCCATTCAAATAGTCGCTTTCTTCCTTTGATAATCCCTAGATTTGTCTGCACTTCTATGAGTGGAAAAGATGAAGTATTGTTGGCATTCTCCGATTTCCACTCTAGTCTAGCCGTAATTGTCAGGTCAACAAAAAGCTTTTTGTGAGGAACAAATAGACTAGGTGCTAGTTGTTTTAACGATGTAATCCATTGTTGAAATTGAGGATAGTTGTCAAGGATTGGTTCTACTGGCAATTCCATTAATATTTGTTTGACAAGTAACTGGAATTGTTGTTGAATGTGGCTAGGAACTGAAGAGGTTGATTTATTACTTATAATTGGTTTAAAGTCCGATAAAGTTAGCAGTTTCATAGTTTCAGAATGAGTACTAATTCTGAAAATTAAGTGGCGGTTGCGCCACTGAAACACCTAAGTTTTTGTTGAGCGAGGACTGGCGCGAGGTGCAATATGGCGGGAGAAGTTGGAAATAAAGTCATCATTTTTGACACTACTCTGCGCGATGGAGAATTAATGCCGGGGGTGCAAATTAATGTAGAACAAAAGCTTGAATTGGCTCAGTTTTTAGAATTCATGAAGGTTGACGTAATTGAGGTGGGATATCCGGCAGCTAAAGAGAAAGATTTCGCTGCAGTCTTCCAAGTGGCTCAACTTGTAAAAGATTCGATTGTTTGTGCTTTAGCTAGCGATAAAGTTGAAGAAATTATGGTGGCAGCCCAGGCAATTAAACCTGCGGCTCAAGGTAGAATTCATCTTTACACTTCTGTAAATTTAAAAGATCGATCGATCCACAGTCAAGCAGAAACGCTAGCCCGAATTCGAGAAAGCGTGGCTACAGCAAAAAACTATTGTGCAGATGTAGAATGGTCAGCATTTGATGCCACTCGCTGTGAACCAGATTTCTTATGTCAGGCGGTGGAAACAGCTTGTGCTAGTGGAGCAACTACCATCAGTATTCCTGATAGTCTGGGAACAGCTTCCCCGGAATCATTTAGTCAACTAATTCAAATGCTACAACAACGGGTGAGGGAGATTGATTGTATTAAGCTGTCGGTTCATTGTCATGATGATTTAGGTTTGGCTGTCGAAAATTCAATAGCTGCTCTTCATAGTGGCGCAAGACAAATCGAATGTTCTATTAATGGGTTGGGAGCGAGGAAAGGAAATGCTGATTTAGCAGCAGTGGTGAGAGAAATCGCTCGGATGCCTGACTACTATACAAATGTGAATTTAAATCAATTAGATTCAGCTTCCGAATTAGTTAAACAAATCGTAGAACAAATTCCTTAAACTAAATATAGAAGCGGGAGGCTAGAACTATGAATATTGATGAGTTACTCAAACAAAAACGAGAAGAAATTCTCTCTCTTGCTGCACAACATGGCGCATCAAATGTGCGGATATTTGGTTCTGTAGCGCGAGGTGTTGCCAAACCGGATAGTGATGTGGATTTCTTAGTAGAAATGGAGACAGGGCGAAGTCTTTTAGATCGGGTAGCACTTATACAAGATTTAGAAGACCTTTTGGGCAAAAAAGTTGATGTAGCAAATGTCAAAGGTCTGCGAGATGTGTGGCGCGAGCGCATTTTGAATGAGGCAGTTCCATTGTGACAAACGAGCGGGTTTTTTTAGAAGATATTATCGAACGAATTGAGCGGATTGAATCTTACACGCTAGGTGGTAAAGAGGTGTTTTTGGAATCTGTTTTGATTCAAGATGCAGTGATTCGTAATTTTGAAGTTATCGGAGAAGCGGTTAAGCAGCTTTCTGTGGAATTAAGGCAGAATCATCCAGAAGTTCCTTGGCGAAGAATTGCCGGATTTCGAGATGTCCTAATTCACAATTATTTGGGTATAGATTTAGATGAAGTTTGGAATGTAGTTGAACTAAATTTGCCAGAACTCAAGGAGAGAATTTTACTAATTTTACAGGAACTAACCAATGAAACCTGAAGAACTTACCGCCGCATTAAATTTTTTGGAGAAGCGCATTTAATATGCACTTCTCCAAGTTCACCTAATCGAATTATGCTTCAGTTAATGAAAGCGCATCACATAAAAGCAGCCCCATTTCTTTGAGTAACCCTTTATTACCATCAGGACAACCAGGTTGAATCAAACATTTAGGACAACCGGATTCGCATTCACAATTTCGAGCTAATTCCCCTGCTACTTTAGCAAGTTTTGGCAACTGCTTAAAAATTGCCTCCGCACTACCAGAACCGCCTTCAACTTGGTCATAAAATAAGCCAACATAATCTGCAATTCCTCTTTTTTCTACCCGAAAACTCACATCATTCATCCCAGACAATACCACCAATGGCAAAGCTGCTAAAATCTGATGCCCAAAACTATGGATTACCAAAAACTGCGCTGGATATTCCCATAGTTGTTGATAATTTGTCGGAATTGGTTGCTTGGTTTGTAACAGTTGAGTGCGAGTCCGAACTACAATTTCTTGCCAGTATCGATTAACTGATTCGCTAACACTAATCTGGACAACAGGAGTACTAAACTCGATAGCATAAGGTTGCTCAAACTCAACTTCATTAAGTACCGTTGTTAACTCCGCTTTCCGCAATCGTTTACCACAAGCTGGACAATGAATATGATTGTTCAATCCCTCCTTATAATTTACGCACTTTTTCTGCAAACAAGTTAACTTATATGACCTAGTTAGTAATTGATACCCAGTTACTTGTTGACTAATTTCACCCCAACCTAAACTCAATTGTATTGATAGCGGAACTTGAGTAGAACCATTACTTTCTTCTGTTGTAACGAGCAAAGGAACAATTTTAGGCGTACTCAATTCTTGATGGATACAGGTATCAACACGATTGACAGCAATCGTAAACAACTGAGTTTCTGTAATTAACTGCAATAGGGCTTTTCCCATTTCCAATTCCAAAGTTTCCGAACGATAAGTTACTAATTGTCCATCCAAATTCTGCGTTCGGTAAATTGCACCAGGAAACACTTCATGGATAGCAATTTCGGCACTTAAACTTTCAACTTCTTCTCCAAATTCCGCATCTATCAATTGAACTGTGTTGCTATTTATTCCACCTCTAAAGTTAACATCTTTATGAGGAAATCCTTTAGCCCATAATAGACCGCGACTTTTGTGTATGACTCCCTGTTCCATCAAAGCTGTGGCAATAGTCAGCGCTAATTTACCAAAATAGTACTTGAGTTTAGTAACAGGAATTCCCGTTTCTACTGCGGCACACATCAAATGTTTGGCTAAGTCTATCGGGTAATTGGTACTAAAGCTAACTTGTTCTGACGGAGCTCCTAATAACAACTGAGGATGCGTAGCAAAATAATTATCCAACGGTAATTGAGCAATCGGAATAAAAACAGCTAAACCAGCTTTTACTCTCCCTGCTCTTCCTAATCTTTGTCGAAATGCTTGCAAACTACCAGGCCAACCTCTAATAATTACATAATCCAGTTGTGGTAGGTCAATTCCAGCTTCTAACGAACTGGTACTGATAATACATCGAATTTGACCTAGTTCTAATTGTTGAATTATTTCGGCACGACGCTGGCTAGTTAAACTGCTATAGAATATAGCTACTTGTTTTTCAATGCTGCTATAGCCTTGTTGAATCGCTTCCTGTCGTAAAGTTGACCACAAATTCTTGATAGCTTGTCTGCCATTACAAAAACAAATTCCGCTTTGTCCAGACTGCAATAAAAACAAGATGATTCTCGCTGCATCTGGATTAGCATTATGGCTAGATTTAGTGACAATTAACTGTCGAGAAGGTGTAGCTGCTCCACTAGAATTAATCCAAACCAATCTATCTGGTTTAGTTGAATTACGTTGACGATTTCTACTAGATAATCTCCTAGCTAATTCTACTGGATTACCGATTGTAGCACTCAAAAAGATGAATTGTAGTTGATTAGAATTACCACCATTACTATCAACTGCCAACTTTAAGCGACGAATTAAAGCTGCCATATTTGCTCCATAAACACCATTAAAAGTGTGCGCTTCATCAATTAGGACGTAACGCAATTTGCTCAAAAATTGCTGCCAAGGTTGACTCCAATGAACTCCTCTAAGTGCAAAGTGAATTAATTCTGGCGTAGCTCCAATAATTTGAGGATTAGTTGCTAACAATCTTTCTCTTTCCTCTTTGTTAGTATCTCCGGTTAGCATCGCTAATCGAGGTTGTGTAGACTGGGGAATAGATTTGATTAAGTTAGCAACCTTTTGACCTTGTTCTGATGTTAAGGCTCTTAATCCATAAAAAGCTAAGGCGGTATAATCATGCTGCATTACTCCTTCTAAAATCGGAATATATGCACTCAAAGATTTGCCAGAACTGGTTGTAGTTGATAAGATGATATCTCGACCTTGACGCACTGCTTTGAGAGCTTTGATTTGATGAGAATAAAGCTGTTTTATGCCTTGCTGTTGTAAAGCTTGTTTCAGTTCTTTTGGTAAATCAGATGGCAGGTTTTTATTGAGTGGGTTGGTTGCAGGTGTTGTTTCATGCCAAATGATCTCTTCTCCTAGTAATTCTAGGAGATTGTTAGCCTCAACCAATTGGTTTTCTGTTACTGATTGATGGCGAGAGATAGGAGAGAATTCCTGCTCAAATTGAGCCAGTAATTTCAGATAATCTGGTTGCATTTGTAGACTACAATTACTTCTATTTACCGCCACCGATAGGGGCGGCTAAAAATAAAAATTAAGCAGTACAAATGGCAGCAATGTGTATGCGATCGCTCGATTAAATTTCCTCCGAAATATTGAGCAATCGCACTATTATTTTATTCCCGGTTGAGCCGAATTAAGTCGGTCAAAATGCTATCCAAGCTACCGTTAACTTGAATGCGATCGATCTTCTCAGCAATTCTTTCTAACACTTCTAACTCTTTCAAACGTAAAGCCACCGGATTATCTTCCATCACTTTCGCCGTATTCAACATACTGCGAGTAGCAGCAGTTTCTTCCCGACGACGTACTACGTTAGCTTGAGCAGATTTCTCTGCCTCTACCACCTTACTCAAAATTGTCTTAATCTCGCCAGGTAAAATAATATCTTTGACCCCAACGGAATTAATTTCAATTCCATAGTCGGCAGTTTTTTGCTCGATATATTCAGCTACACTTTTATCGACTGCTCCTTTATTTTCTAGTAAAGCATCTAGAGTACGTTCGCCCACTGCTCCCCGCAAACCAAATTGTAGTTCCTTGTATAAGAAACCAGCAATATCGGATAAGCCGTTTTTGGCTTTTAATGGATCTAGAATGCGAAACCCAGCAGTTAAATTCAACCGCAAAGGTACTTTATCTTTAGAGAGAATATCTTGACCGGATACTTCGATCGTTTGCAATCTCAAATCAATAGCTTCCGTCTGCCAAGAACGTCCAAATATCCACCAAGCGTGTATTCCTGGCTGAAGTTGGGTTTGAAACTCTTGATTGATGTAAAGTAATCCAACGTGCTGTGCTGGCACTTCTTGAATATGCAAAAAATTGCGAACTCTCTCTGACGCATTCAAGACTAATTCTGCTACTAAATTAGTTGGTAATTTAGCATCATTGCTGATATCAATTACCTCTACTTCCACACCTCGCCAAAATAGTTTCCGAATAGTGGGTGGGAGAATAGAAATAACTTTACCTTGATAGCGAACAATGGCTACCTGATGATTTTGTAATTGCACCGTTTCGCAGTAAGCTGCTACGAAATCAGGATGTTGCTCGATCAATACATCTGGCAAGGGAAAGTCTGGATTGGGTATAATTCGACTGAGATTGTGAACTAAAACAACTCGCTCGACATTCCAAAAAGCATACTCACCTGGTTCGAGCGATCGCACGAAGTTTTTCTGCACGTAAAGTAAACCAATTTCCGACTCGGAAATTAAGAACTTCTGGATTCCATCCAAGGCAATCTTACGTATTTGTTCTCTAAACTCGGCTGGTAATTCCAAACTTTCATTCAAATTGAAAATATGAGACTCGACTTCAATAAAACCGCGCCAAAAAGCTCGCAATCGATTGGGTAAAACACTAACCCAATTTTGTCCTACTCGTACTAAAGCGGCTTGATTGAATGCAGTTCTTACTACTAATAAGTATGGTTCTAACTCCGCACTACGATCTCGCAGTAATAGCTCCAAGTTCTCAATCTTTACCTCTGGTTGATTGAGATCGTAGGTTTTGACTTGCCAGTGCCAACCAAAATAAGTGTAAGTCCCCGGCTGCAAAATTTTTTGGAAATCACTACGGTGATACAAAATTCCAATTTCGTTAGGTTTAATATAAAATGTTTTCCACATAGAAAATTGCTCAGACGACTTAGGTTTTTACTATTAACTTTATGCTACATAGATACTACACAGATTGTCAAATCTGCAAATGTAGGTGTTTGCAGTTCGGTTGCGGGCGAGTTGCTTCTTCTCGGACTGGATTAAGATGATTGCTACTTCGTGAGTAGAGTACTCAGAAAAAGATCGCAATCCTCAGATATGCCGTTCAGTTTGTTGTATCTAGGAAAACTGGATAAAGACAATGAAGGACATACTCAAGTTAGAGAGAAAACAATTGCACTGGCTTCTTTACTGTTACTATCCCTAGTACACACCTACATTGCAGAGTTTGTTAGAGAGTTGAGGTAAGCTACTTCCAAAAAGTAGTGTCTTTTGACCCGGACAGGGTTGGTTGAAAGTACAGGATTTGAACCTGCGACAAATCGAATTTTCAGTCGATCGCTCTACCCATTGAGCTAACTTCCTGGTGTTTGATGTAGGGATTGAACCTACGTCCTACCGATGCGTTCGGATGCTCTACCACTGAGCTAATCAAACTGCTGAGTAGTCACGCATTTCTGTGCGGTATACGCGCAATCCAGCGGTTGGCGCACCAGTTGGGCAAAAAGAACCCAAACCATAGCCAGTTCATGTATTACTACTTGCCCCATTATTGTAGCATGACTATGTAGTATGAGTAAATCTTGGGTGCGGGGAGTAGGGGTTAGGGGTTGGGTGTTAGGGAAGAGTCTTTTTCCCCATCCCCTACCACCTGAGCCCTATCACCTAAAGATTCCCTAACACCTACCCCCTACCCCCTAACCCCTACCTTTTCGCTTTTCGTCTACTGAGTATGCGAGGGTACCTGTACAATTCTCAACAATGCTGGCAGTATGGAATCAGCCTTTTCTCCACTTTTTAGTTCAACTTCCAACTCAAATAGCATCGAAAGTACTTTTGACAAGTAATTTGTCGAAACCTCATTTATCTCTTGCCGTAAGAAATACATTCGTTTGGGATTGCCTAAGCCGCACAAAGTAGCAATTTCTGAGTCAGAGCGTTTAGCTACTAATGCTGCTTTTACCCACAACCAAGTCTTAAACTGAGTAATGAGAGTAGCCACAATTACTAAAGGAAATTCAGCACGAGATAGTAATTCGCGTACTATTTGAACAATGACAACAATTTCACGTTTTAGTAATGCTTGAGCTAATTGTAAACTGTTACTTGTAGTGATGGGAATTAACGCAATAGCCTGCTCTTTGGTAATTTTTGCACCTGCGGCATAGACAGCTAACTTTGACAATTCTTTCACCATTCTGGTAGTATCATTACCAATAGCTTGAGCTAAATAGTTTACAGCATCACGAGCAATAGTTAACTGCATTTGTTTAGCAGTATTGCCGAGCGCTTGTTCGATTAAGTCAGTACGCCAAGGTGGAATCAAAGCCAACTCTTTGAGCTTACCTAACGATAACAAATGTTTAGTTACCTTCAGTCGCTTATCAATCGAATTAGCCGTAAACACCAAATGGGTAGTTTTTGGTAACATGGATAAAGGTTGCAACATCTCTAATCCAGTTTCACCAAACTGTTTGAAATCACAATTTTCTACAATAATTAGTTTGCCACCTTCACCAAAAGGAATTGAAAAAGCACTCATCATGGCAGCACTTAATTGTTCGGCACTAAATTGATGCACGTTAAAGTCTCGCCACCGGGGATGAGTTTGTGCTTTTAATGTTGCTAATTCTTGCTTAATCGCTTCAGTATCGTTGCCAACTAATAGCGTTATCATGCTGACAGTTCCTTCCTTTGTTCAATCGCAATCGTAACCGAATAACCCAATACTCTGCTAACAATTCGTTCTACCAATGCAACGTTGTTTTGAAACCTTTTTACATCAGATGTGGGAACTGCTAATACACAGTTACTTTCATTTAAACTGATTAATGTGGCACGAGAAAGTAAGCTGCGATTAGCGGGTTTTGTAGCTTCAACAACCTTCATCCAAACAGAACTTAATTTCTCAGCTTTGCCATTTCCATTTCGATTATGCTGTTCTTGACTTTCTGGTAGTTCTCGTAATGGTTGGCGTTGGTTGTTGTGAATTAAATTGAGCAAGCATACTTCTAACCAAGTAGCACCATTAGTTGTTACTCTCAACTGACTTTCTGATTTTTGTAACTGCATCAAAGCTGCATCTATGCTAGGAAAATCTAGCCTGTTAGCAACTTGTCGCAATTGCGAATAATTCAAAGTTCCGACGACTACATTCTCACTTTTGGGCACGCTTTTAACAATCAGTAAATCGCGGTAAACTGCCAACAGGCTACTCAAAATCAATTTCGGTGTTTTACCGCTATCAATTAGAGTTCTTGCTGATTGTAATACTGTCAGTACATCACCCGCACAGATAGCTTTGACAATCGTAGCTAAATCGTGAGAACGAATCCCACCTGACACTTCTACTACACGCTCTGGTGTAATTTGTTCTCCCATCAGCGATAATTGAGAAAGCAATTGCAAAGCATCTCTTAAGCCACCCTCTGAATGTCGTGCAATTAGCTTATTTGCTTCCTCTGTAATGGCGATCGATTCTTGAACAGCTACTCGTGACAATTGTGCGACAATTGCCTCCATAGACAGTGCTTTAAAGTTAAACGTTTGACAGCGCGAACTAATAGTTGGTAATACCTTATGTGCTTCAGTCGTACAGAGAATAAATACCACATGAGATGGTGGTTCTTCGATACATTTTAGCAGGGCATTTTGAGCACTACTACTAAGTTGATGACATTCATCTAAAACGAATATCCGATACCGACTCATTGCTGGTGCAAAATTGCTGCGTTCGATTAATTCTCTAGCATCTTCTACCCCATTATGACTAGCTGCATCAATTTCACTTACATCCAAACTATTGCCTGCATCAATTGCTTTACATGATGCACATTTCTGGCAAGGATTTGCTGTCGTCACTGACGAATTAAGACAATTTAACGATTTGGCTAGAATGCGTGCTGTGGAAGTTTTACCTGTTCCTCTTGGCCCAGTAAACAAATAAGCTGGGGCAATTTTAGCCGAAGTTACTGCATTTGTTAGGGCGATTTTGATGGGTTCTTGACCTACTAAACTTGCTAGGTTTTTTGGTCGATATTTGAGTGATAATGGTTGGTGCATTAGTTCAGTTTTTCACAAAAGTTCCCAGAGAATCCCCGCTAGGGGAAGGAGAAATATGTCTAAACAACGGGATGATTATGATAATCCTTGGAAAGAAGCTATCGCTGTTTACTTTAAATCTTTTATTGCTTTCTTTTTCCCGGATATCTACGAACAAATAGACTGGAAAATCCCATACGAATTTCTGGATAACGAACTCAGACAAGTGATGCGGGATGACGAATTAGGACAAAGAGAAGCTGATAAATTAGTTAAAGTTTGGTTAACTAACGGTCAGGAAACTTGGGTATTGATTCATTTAGAAGTGCAGAGTCAATACCAATCAACTTTTGCGGAAAGAATGTATGTTTATAACAGCCGCATTTTCGGTATTTACCGGAAAAAAGTGGCGAGTTTAGCAATTTTAGCCGACTCAGAAAAGTCTTGGCGACCCCAAGAGTACAGTTATGAAATCTGGGGAACTAGGGTTTTATTGCGGTTTTCGATGGTCAAGTTGCTAGACTATCAACAGGATTGGCAAACTTTAGAAGCAAGTATAAACCCTTTCGCTCCTCTCGTTATGGCGCATCTAAAAACACAGGCGACAGGTGGAAAACCTCAAGAACGGTTAGAGTGGAAATTGAGCATTGTTAAGAGTTTATTTGAACGAGGTTATAATCGGACTGAAATCCGTGAATTATTTCGATTAATCGACTGGATGATGAAATTGCCAGGAGATTTGGAAAGTGGGTTTAGTCAAGAAATCAAACGTTTTGAGGAGGAAAATCAAATGCGTTACGATACTACTTTTGAACGTTTAGCTCGTCGAGAGGATATTATCGAAATTTTAGAAATCCGGTTCACAGAACTGCCAAGTGAGTTGGTAAAAGCTATTAATCTGGTACAAGATTCTGAGTTACTCAGGATGTTGCATAGGCAAGCTGTTACTATTGAATCATTGTCTGATTTTCAGCAACTTGTATCTCAGTCTCAATCAGAAGAAAATAATAATTGATTTAAGAGGAAAAAGGGAGTAGGAAAAGTCAAAAATCCTTCCCCCTTTTTCACTTACTCTTGGGGTGCTATTGCATATTCGGATTCGATTGCAGCTTCTCCTGAAATTGGCGTACCAAAAGGTACAATCAACACTGGTGCCAAGGGTGAAGCTAACAGCATTCGCAAATCTGACGTTGTAACTGCTTTCATTGTATCGATTAAATAACGAATATCTAACTTTACTCGCAAGTTATCACCATCAATCTTAGCAGCAATTATTTCCTGACCGGAACTAACTGCATTAGTAATTGAAGCTCGAATTTGTTGTTGTTCGGAATCAAATTCTAACCCTACCGTAACATGGGATTTATCGCTGTGAGTTGCTAATCTTTCCAATGCTTTAACTAACGCTAATCGCTCCACTATTATTTGGTACTTCAACTCACTTCTGTAAGGGTCAACAATTTGGTTACATGGTGGGTAATTTCCTTCTAACAACTGGGTTGTCATTTGCCAATTCTGACAACGAAAAGCTACATACTTTGCTACCTGCTCTGCCGAACCATCGTAGTAAATAGAAACGCGCTCTGTCGGGTTTAAATTGCGTTCTAGTAGCTTCAACACTTTAGCAGGTACAGTAAATTCTACTGCTTCCTCCAGCCAATGATTAGCTTCGTTGTTGCTCTCACTTAATCCCAAAATCATGGCAATTCGATGTCCATCTGTTGTCCAAATTCTTAAGCAATTAATCCCACGTTCTGCATCATAACTAAGTTTAAAGTTAACACCTGTTATAATTCGTTTCGCTTCATTCAAACTGACAGCAAACAAGCTACCTTTAAGTACCCCTATTAGCGTGCTAGCTGGGAGAGAAAATAACTTGTGGTTTACTGGAGGAATTGTGGGAAATTCGCTGGCGATTAATCCTCGAATAACGTGCTGACTCCTTGGCATTGATAAGGTAGCAGTTATGGATGGTGATGTGTTTGCAGCTTTGTTACCTTTGGGTATAGTAACTTCACTGTTTATTGTCAGCCGACCTTGAGGAAATTTTCCTAATATATCAGCTAGTATGGTAACAGGTAATGTCAGAGAACCTGGTTGATTAACTGTGGCATCAAAGCTAACTTGCATTCCAAATTCTAGGTTATATGCAGTCAATTGTAACTTTTGGGAATTCGGCTCGGCTTCAATCAGAATGTTGCACAATATCGGATGGTTATTATTGTTAGGAACTATCGCTTTTAGTACCTGTACGTAATCGTTGAATTCTCTAGAATTGCAAATCGCTTCTACTGGTGTTGGTATTGGTAAAGCCGATATTTCAGAGGTTTGTTCGGTTTGGGATGAAATAGTTTCTGAGGGTTCATTCGCTACTTCTTTAGTTGGTGTAGGTAAGTTAGTTTTTGAAATTTTTTGCCGTTTTTTAGCACTATCTACATTTGACTTTTCTGCGGAAGTTACACTAGAGTCAGATGTTTTGGCTTTAACTGATTTTTTCAGTCCAATTCTTGTCATAATTCTAGCAATTTAATGGTTCGACTTATCGCTGCGGTAGCAGTACTCATTATTAGTAAATAGGGAATATAGCCAGTCTAAATCAATTGTAAAAATTTCTTCTTCTCTCTTCTTTCTTCGTGTCCTTCGTGTCTAAGTGCTACGCACCGCTACGCGAACGTGGTTCAAAAAAAGTCTTGTTCACAAATCATTTAGACTGCTATAGAGAGTAGCGAATCAAAGTTATCTACTCCCTACTTCCCTAGTTAAAAAAGCGTCATTTGTCGGGGGAATAGTCGCTCAATTTTGTGAGGTTGAGGAGCGACAAACAATAGTCTTTTTTTACATCTGGAGCCAGACACATACCACAAACGATGATACTCCTTTAATTTCTGTTTTTTGCTCTCATCATCTCCTACCAATAAGCGAGTGAAAAGGTCATCCCCATCTATTCCTACTTCATCAAAAGTACTTCCTTGCGAATTATGTACTGTCAAAGAAAAACAATTATCGACTTCCGCAAACAAATCATCTTTGAACCAATAGTATTTACGCCACAAGAAACCATTTCGTTTAGCACTTTTTAGCTTTTGTTCTAGTTCTGCTTCGTAGCGGTTGGATTCGGATTCATGCTGCACAAAAATCTGCCGCATTATTCCCTCATCGGTAACAATTTTTAGCAGCCATACTCGATAGCCATAATGTTGACTGATTTCTACTTCTTTTACGGTAAATTCAGTCGAAGTTGGCAAAATTACTGTCTTGCCATCTGGTGCTATTACTGGTTTTTTAGTAATTAGTCGTTCGCTGGGAACGAATGGTGGTGCAGTCGAACCGTAAACTTGTTCTCGAATTATCTGATTGTAGTAATCTACTCTTTTGTTTGTCCAGCAGAGAATTCTAAAACAATCGGGATGAAGAGCAAATTTTCGCTTGATTGTTTTGATGGCATAGTCTAACATTGTTTCGCTGGTTACTTTAAAAGCACCATTCGATTTGTCTCCTTTTTTGTATTGGGAATGAGGCAGGAAAATTTAAGTTTTAGCTTGATTTTTTACAAAGGAGCGACAGTTAGTAATAAAGTCCAGTACTGGGCTTTCTCCTGGTTGTCTAACTACTTCTGTCAGGATAGCTCGATTGATTACATTAAAACTAGGACTGTGTTTTTCTCCAATGGGATTTAATTGGGCTGGATCTCCCATCAAAATTAGTTTTTTCCGGTTGAACAGTGTTTGCTTGAATCCTTTTTCTATCCATTTCCACAGTTCTATTCCTACCATCGAACATTCATCAAGAATGATGATATCGTATAGGTATAGGGTACTGGAGTTGGTTTGCTCTAGCACTTTATCTTGTTCTTTTCTGACCATTCCTAACCCTAACAGTTGGTGGATTGTCAAAAAGTCTACTCCGATAATTTGGTGCTGTGTTGCCATCTTTTTGAGGATATTAACTGCTTTGTTGGTGGGCGCACTCAAAGCAATTCTTTTGCCTTGTTGTAGCAGTTCTTTGATGAATTGAATAATGATTGTCGATTTTCCGGTTCCGGCATATCCACATAACAGAAATATTGTGTTTCGGCTAATCAGAAATTCTTTTAGTTGTTGGATAGCTTTTGATTGTTGGGGAGTAAAAGTAAACTGGTGTGATTCGCTGGTTTGGGTTAGGTTGAGTAAATTTTGGCTCATTGATTTCACTCAATTACTATTTCTTCAACCTTTGACTTAAGCGCTAGCTTACTTTAGTTGGTTTTCTTAAGAAAAGATAGCGGATTACTCATATCAGCAGCAAAGCCAAGTATGGCACAGTCGCGATGTTCATAAAGTAATTCCCCCTGCTGATTAAACAAGAAAGTCGCACCGCGTTGGGTAAGATAAGCAGGGTTAGGAACGTAAGTTTTCCAATTTGTTAGCACTTCTGCCATATTTCGCAGTCGTAAAGTTGCTAACTCAAATGGACGCTGAAAACCTTTACCACCTGCCAATTTGAAGAATGAGCCTTTGATTGGAGGCAGGGGGGCAGCCCGTACAATTTCTTCGTCGCCAATTAACTGAGGTGCTTTTGCGTCGCCTTTGTATCCGCGAAACACTTCTGCCAAAGTCCCTGGACTACCAATTCCAGCACACATTAGCATTAGGTTGAGCCAAGCATTCGCACCAGGCGATAAACCTGGTAGTTTGAGGGATAAACCTGAATATAGGTTGAGTGTTTGGTGCAGTTGAGCAGTAGGGTCTACAAATAAACAGTCTGCCGGAAATCCAGTGTAACTACAGAATTTTTGACCGGAAGTGCAATTACCAATTCCTACTGCTCGAATTGCAATCCCTTGTGCTTGTAGCTGTTGGGCTTCTCGTTGCAACCACCAAGCATACTCCAAGCTGTCGAAATCTCCCAATTGTGGCAATATTAGCACCATTTTTCGAGATGAAGACTCGCAACCACTCAAGATTGAAACAACTTCTCCATCACTTACCCGTTGACGTTCAGTTTGGCTCAAAATGTTATATGTACTCATTAGCTCATTCAAACCTCAAAACCACCGAAATAATCAAAATTTCCCACTCCCACAGTCTTTTCCAGAGTACTAATAACTCGTTGGAAATTATCGTAAGGGCCGCTAATATAAAATGGTCTACCAGCCCGACCAAATTTTAGTTGACTTTCCCCATTCCACTCACCCAGATGTGTTCGTGATTGTTCAAAATCTCGATGAGGGCTAAATCCCAACGATTTGGCATAATCAATTGCACCAAAAACTATTGCTTGTGCTTGTTCTAAAGTAATCTCTTGGTATCCTTGGGGAAAGTTCATATATGAATTTTGCACGAATTCTAGATACTTATTACTGTTAAAGTCTCTAGGTCCGATTGTATCTTTTAGACCCAAACACCAGTAATCTAGCAAATAAGTACAAACGCTATAGCGGTTGTATCCAGTAGTTCTGGCTACTAAAACTAACCCTAAACCTCCGATTTCATTCTGAAGAGAATCACTATCTTCAAACAGTAATCTTTTAGCACATCTGGTATCAGCTAGACATTTATCTATGGGTGGTAATTCACCAGTTTGAGCTTTCGCTCTTGCAGTTTGTTCGGCTTGTTCTTTGATAAATGCAGTTACTTCTGATGCTTTCAAACCTAATTTACGGGCAATTTGTTTGGGGGTGACGTTTAAAGCACGTAACTTGAGGATTTCTTGCTGTTCTTCTGGGTTCATTCTTGCTGGAAACTCATGCTAGTTAACTCTTACTAAGTTTTACCACTAATGAGTCTCTTGAGCTAGTATAATGCTCTGTTTTTCCTTCCGTTCATCGTGGCATTTCTTCCAAGTTGATTTCTGCTAATCTTTGCAAAGTTAACAATCGTTTAGCTACAGTTTTTTGACGAAACTTTTCTACAACGCATTCATAACGCTTATCTGTGTGTTTAAATTCAACACTAAAACATTCTTGCCAATGGCTGAGGTATCCCACTTGCTTTTTGATTATTCGCCACCAAGCTTTTGCTAATCCTTTGGTACGAAAGCCAATCCAAGCTTTAAAATAACGACCGTCTTCGCTAATTTGATAAGCAACATTCGGCGATAATTTGATGATAGGTTTGAGGGGAGTAATCCCTAAACATTTTAGTTCAATCAAGCTATAATTCTGCACTTCTCCCTGCTCCCATTTTATTTGAAAAGGTCGTGTTAATTCAACGTTTAACCCCACAATAGTTCCCCAGATTTCTAACCCTTCTCGTTGTCTGAAAACCCGCTCACTTAGTTTAAACTTGTACAAGTCTTGTTCCTTAGCTAAACTGGCTATTTGTTCCGCCCACACTGCTGACCAAACTTCGTTTAGTTCCTCAGTATCATAATTCTGACCTGCTAATTTCAAAACCAAGTTCTGAAATAATTGTTGTTTCTTCATTGCTGTTAAACATGACAAATTATCGTTAACAGCTTTAGCCATTCCTAAATGCAATTTAACTTGATTTTTTAGGGCTATTAAAGATAAATTGCTAGGTACTTGAACCGAGATGGCAATATCTACAATACAAGCAAATAGCTTTCCCGGAAACAGTTCTTTAGTCAAGCGATATCGCTCTTCAAGAGAGCGGATAACCAAATGATGTTCGCTAACTTCTTCAACTAAGAAAGTATTCGCTTGATGGAACTTGACAAATTTAGTATTCGCTAGTTGAATAGTTATATTAGCTGGTAGTTCTACAATTGTTTTTAGTGGAACTAATTGAGGAATGATTGAAATTCCCAAAAACCGAATTTCGTCCAGCGTGTAAGCAAATACATCAGGTTCAGAATTATTATTTCCATCCCAAGTAATTGTTATCGGTCGGTCTGTTTCATTTAGCGCAGTTACTACTCCATAACATTGCCCTTGGGTTACAATATCCCCTAATTGAAATTGATGCAATTTAGGTAATTTTGGTTGGGAAATAGATGCTCCAAAAACTGCTATTACCTCTCTTACTTCTAAAGCTGAATTTTCTGACTCTAGAAGTTTGAGTAACTGATTTGGATTCCCGATAGAAGTGTCGAGGTGGAAAAGTTGGCTCATGTTGTGTTAGGTTGTATATTGGGTTATATTTTCAGAACAAATGTAGCGCGATCGCATTGAACCAATATCACTATTAAAGTAAGTAGCAAACCGTCTCAATTCTGCTGTTAATAGAAGAGATTTTACGTACTCTGTGGCTATGGTAGCTACTTGTTGATTTACAAATAATGCTTGTTGGTTAAGCAATGCAATTTCTGCACAAGAAAGCGAGGTATTATTCAGTTCTTCAGGTAGCGGTTCTAGTAATTCAGGATGCTGCAAAGTAGGGGAAGGTAAGTTAATACAAAAGTTGGGTTTTTCTGGGTTGTCGAAAGCATTTTCTAGTTGGAATTGATTGGTAGAACCAAGTAACACTTGTCCCGAATTTGAATTGGCATGATTCCCACAATCCAAATACCAAATATTCGGTTCTTTATTTTGATTCAATTCCAGACATTGACTGATTTGGTAACGGGCTGCTGCATTATCCACACAACCAATAATTATTGTTAAACCCGTCCACCAATTATCTAATAAATCTTGATGAAAAGGTTCGGGAATAGCAGTTAAATTGCTGCCTAATGCTAGGTTGTATCTAGTAGCTAAAATTAAGGCTTTATTACTGCTAATTTCACTTTCAATAAAGTTCTGTCTGGGAATGTTTTTAGCCTCAATAATATCTGGGTCTACCAAAGTACAAGTAATCTTTTTGTTGCTACTTTTTTCCATGAGTTTGCTTAATCGAGCTAGGTTAGGAACCAGCCATCCTCCTGTTCCTCCTGTGCCAACAATCCAAATATTAATTTGATGACTATGACGAGTTAAAATTGGGACGGAATTACTGTAAGTTAGGTCTATCATACATTTAATGATTAACTAAAATTTTCAAAGACAGCGCAATAAATTACTTGCTTAGTCAGTAAAAGAATCAGTAGGTTTTAGCCATACTGATTCTTGTGGTGGTAAGGAAAAATAATTATCGCAGAAAATCAGCTACAATTAATACTTTAAGTTGGCACTTTTTCCGCTAGCATCTCTGGTAGTTCAAATACCCAACGTGCCGGAATTGAGTAAAAGTGAGAATAAATGCCAATTCTAGTATTAATTTCCGGTTGGCTTCTCAGCTTACCTAGAATCGCAAAAATTCTAAATCCAGTTTCTTCTCGATTATCTGCTTCCGAAAATTCACTACTCATGTTGGCATGAGAATGCACTTCAATCAATGCTGTTTCATAAGATGAATCAACCGAACTGATTAAAGGTGTAACGCTAGTTGGTGTAGCAATTTGGGCGGGAACTTCTAAATGCCAACCTCCAGTTTTAAAGAATAGGTGAAAAAGTATTTCATTTTCGCCTGCTGACTCACTAAGTAACCACATCAATTTGGTTATTTCCAACGGTACGCGAGGGTATTCCATCTGGAAATATGGTTCTAATACTGCCAAGGAAGCAATGCGACAATTGGCGATGGGGAAACAAGCTTTTATTCCTTGTCGCTGTGCTCGAACAAATACACCATTTCTGGATAACCAATATTCGAGTGCGCTAGCAGTTATTGGTGGTAAACTTGCATCAAAAGCCGTTTTGTACTCTATAAATTGAGGAATTTTCATCTAGTAATGCCTTGGCAAATAACGTCGAGGGATTTGTTAAAAATCACTAAGTCTTTGCTGGGATAAATTCGTTTGTTTCTCACCTGCATTAGCTGCTTAAGCACGTCTTGAGGATAGCGCTTTGATTTACCTTGAATTAGATGGTTACTGAAATTGCTCTGCCAAAATATTTTCCAGGCTACTCCGATTTGGCTTGGCGAACAATCAGGTGGATGCAGTTCGCCAAAGCAAATTGCACCATCGCCATAAACGTTAGGCAGGGGTGCAGCGTACAAAGCCGCATTTGGGTCAAACTGTTTAGTTTTTGATGCCCAAATCCAGTACCTAGTCCGATATCCCACGAATATGAAGGCAGGTAGGGGAATTTGCCATTCATTGTTTTCACACAGAATTTGATACTGCTGCGGTGGATAGTACTGGACTATCCATTCCCCAGATAAACCATGTCCCCAGCGAACGGTATGATAATCAAGCCAACCCGAATCAATTACTGTATTGCTGAAAGCTCTTGCTATGGCGGCTGGCGATACAAATTTACAATGGGTTTTTTCCTGTTCTTTGTAAATCAAAACGTACTGTCCCGACAAAAATAAGAGTTGGGCTTGTACTTCACCCAACTCGGTTTGAGGAACTATCGTTTGCACCAGTTTTCCTATGTCTAGAGGTGGTAATGGTACGTTCATTTTTTAGCTTGATTCCACAGTTTCAAGGCGGCTTTTTTGTGTTCGACTTTCGCTTCAAACCAAACTGAAAATTCTGCCATTTGCTGCTGTAATTTAAGTGCTTTTTCCCATTGGCTTTTTAGGTAAATGATATTCTCTTTACTCCAAGCCAACGATTCATAACTTTCATCAGTCAGGTCTAGCCAAATGCAGTCTGAACTATGGTCGATGATGCTAATTACGTTGCTAAAGTATTGTAATGGCGGTTTTTCCGTTTGGCACAATTGTTCTAACTTTTCCCAGTCAATTTGTTCTGGTTTAGCAGTGTAAGTAGGGCTAAAACCAAAAACCGATTCCCATTTTTCTCGCTCGTATCCCCAATTTAATAAACTGATGATAAACTGTTCTACTTGACTGAGTTCCTCGAATGTTTGATTCCACCAACTAATGTTTTGCGGATAGATATAAATTTCTGTATATCTTTCCTCAATTGTTTCCAAACTGCTCCTAAAGGTAGAGTTACATCCACTCATGTTGCCCAAATTGCCAAAGAATATCAGCAAAAAGGTTCAGGTTCTAACTCTAAGAACAAGAACATCTCCAAAAAGCCACAAAGTCAAGCGGGAACTGATTCACGAAGCTGTTGGAACTGCTACCATTGCAGCCGAGAGTTCCTAGATGACCCCCATAGTTTTTACTGCTACCAGTTAGGGAAATTGAACTTTATTGAAAAGGACGGCAACGAAAGGGGAGCAGAATGTGAATTCTGGACTAATCGACAGGCAATTCCTGAGCAAGCCAAAAGAACGTTGCCATCAACAGAAACTTTTACCTTAACTTTACAGCTTCCCGCACACTTGCAATCCCTGATACAAGATGCTGCTAGAGGAGAAGGATTGGTTTTGGTGGACTGGGTAGCCAAAGTTTTAGAAGCGGCACTTAAGGCAAGGAGTTCCACTCTTGCTGAAACTACTCCTATTCCCCACAGTGCAGCTAACTCCTGCAACGATACCGTGTCAACAATTGTAGATTGGATCGATGTTTCGGTTTCAGAAGTTTCCCAAAACAACGTAACTGTTGAAACTAAAGCAGCTATTGAATTTTCTGAAGAAATAACAGCTTAGGAAGTCCGCATTAATTCACTAATTCTTTCCTTAGCTCACTTTACCATTTAGCAATTTCGGGGAAAGCCTAACTAATGCCAGGAACAAATAATAAAATTAATATCAATACGCAACTAGGAACCTCAGAGCAGCCAGAGAGAGCTAGTAAGACAGTATTGATATTATCGGCAACATATAACTCAATAGACCATAACCGCATTCAAGAATATGCCCAAAAGCTAAGACAGGGGAATTTTTTAGAAACCTTAGCCTTGAATGTAGCAATGGGAATTCATGCCGAAATTACTAAAAGGGATGAAACATTAGAAGGTTTTAGTCCTAAGTGTGTTGATGAACTCGAAAAATTTCTCGGACAGCAGATAGTTGATGATGATTTCTACTCTTCAACAGCAGAGGAGATATTAAATCATCTGACTCCCTGGCTTCAGACAGGTAGAACCGAGGAAAGTTTATGGAAAAAAGTAGCAGTTGATTCAGCTTTGAGTTTTCTAGAGCCACTAGATTTATCCAATCGGACAATAGATGAGTTAACCGCAATGCTGGGGTTAGCTTCAAAAACAGTTCCAGCAACAGAACCTCAGCTATTTATTAGCAACACTATCACTCAATTGCTCACTTCAGCCCCTCCTAGAACGGCTTGTAAATCATTACTACGAATCTGGAATTGGCAGGAAGATATCCATAAAAATGTGTTTTTTTGGGATCGTTACAGCACGGGTTTTGTCAAGTTAGCTTTAAAAGATAAAGACCCAGTTACTAAAGAGTATTTTTACTTTACAGGCAAGGCCGCCTGGGGAATTATTGAGGAGTTTGGCAGTTTGGGTAAAGATACCGCTAAACTGCACTGTTTACTGTCTGCTTATGTTTTTCGGCAACCTGAACCTTGGAGAACTGAAATTAAGTTAGCTGGAACTGGGAAAAATGGCGGCACTAATTTAATAGATTTAATGGGTTGGGGTGAGCGAAAAGATATGACTACTTCCCAGAAGCTACTCAGAATAGAGCAATGTTTGAAGCTGCTTAGAAGATTGGATGCAACTATTAAGTGGAATGTGGGAAAACTGGGATGCGATATGAATTCCCTGATTTGGGATATTGCTATAGAACGCTATGGACAGCGCAACATTTTTACAGATAAAATTGAAGAACCAACAGAAATAGTAGCGTTCATTCGGACAGGGAGGTGGGCGGAATTTTTCTTTAATAAGCAAGGTAAGAATTCCACTCCTCCAGTTGCGTTATATGAGTTTGGTTGGATTTCCGAATCGACGCTCAAAATGAATCCGTATCATGATGAGTTGGCGTTCTTAATTGCCATCAATATAACAACAGAAAGCGCCATTCATACCAATGGGAAATACAGGGTTAAAACGGTGCTAGAGATGGTGATGCCAAAAAATGAAATTGAATTAGCCCGTAAAGATCATCGCTATGCTGGTAAGCTGAAACAACGTTGGGATAAAGCTTTAATACGATTGATTGAGTTAGATTGGCAGATTCTATATGACTCTGAAACTTATCCAGAATGGTTACGACCTGGAAGTACAATAGGTAAACCTAAAGATTGCAAAAAAAGAATTATTGAATTACTGCTAGAAGCTGGGATTACTATCAAGCCTCCCGGTAAAATTCCCGCCCTAATAGCTGCTAAAAAGTCAGAATCTTTGCCCCGAAAACGGAAATCAGCATCTTCTGCGCCGTTAGAGTGGGAACCAATACAGAAGGCTTGTGAGACTAAAGGTTGGACGAAGCAAAGTGTCATTGCTGAAAAGCTGGGCATATCTCAACCGCTAGTCTGCCAACTTCAGAAAGGCAAGCCAATCAGTCCCCAAACTGCCGCTAAACTCAGGAAAATCTTGCCTAAAGTGCTACCGGAACTCTCTATCTAAGAACATCATCACCCACTTCAAACCACAGCCCAGCCCGTAATAAAAGCTGGGCTTTTGCGTAATAAGAAAAAAATTAGCCCAAAACAAGCCTCAAACCCATACGGGGCATGGCTTAGAAAATTATTACGGACACACCCGGATCTAGTGACAAAAACGCCCGGATCTGGTGACAAAAATACCCGGATCTGGTGACAAGTTAATTTTGAAACTATTGAACGGCAAGCGTTTCAGCGTTTTATTACGCCTGGATTAACCTAATTATCTTTGATCGGCGTGCAAGCAGGAATTTTCAGAACATGAGAAAACGGTTATTCCTATGCAAGGAATAGCTCGATGCTTAATTCTCTGGCACCTTTCGATGAATGGCACAGTAGCGGCGTAGATCCTGACATCTTCGCCCTTAACGTCCGTGTCCTCGCAGGCAATGCCCCTTATTCTTATCTCCTATACGAAATTGACACCGCCTCTGGTAGAATTCAACCTGATGCTCAATGGCGCTGGGCTAGGAAAAAATACAGCCACATTGAAGCTGGCGGTTGGTGGTGTAGTGGACTCGATCCCTTGGACAACTGGCAACCGATGCAGTGGGGCTGCTTTAAACCTAACAATCCCCGCTGTGGCGCTGAAGGGAAAATTATCAAGTACGAGCATCCGCCCCAAACGCCGACCAGAGTGTTTTTCCTGCAAGTTCCCGATCGCATTTGGCAACGAGTCTCCGATCGCTACCATGTCCCCATCACTTCTGAAGACAGGCAACAGGGCTTCTGGCAATGGGTATGGGCGAAGAACCTGCCTATAGTCATCGTCGAAGGCGCTAAAAAAGCAGGTTGCTTGCTCACTTTGGGCTACGCCGCTATTGCTCTCCCCGGAGTCACTGGGGGCGTTCGCACTAAAACCCCGTTCGGGGAAAAATGCTCTCCCTACCTCGTCCCGGAACTGCAACACTTCGCTACACCAGGTCGGGAAATCTACATCGGCTTCGATCATGACATCAAACGCCAAACTATTCGGAATGTCAACCGGGAAATTGACAAACTAGGTCAATGCTTCCAGGTTGCCGAATGTGGGGTGAAAGTCATCTGCTTGCCTGGGCCAGAGAAAGGCGTTGATGATTTTGTGGTAGTCCAAGGCGAGGATGCGTTCTGTGACCTCTACGAGGGCGCACAAGCCTTTTCATTTTGGCAAACCAATCATGGCAACTGACCTATCCGGTGGCTTTAAGGCTCTGCCAGAGATATCTGGAAGAAGTACCATATCCACAGTCGGGGTTGGTGGGCATTCAATCGCCCAAAGGTACGGGAAAAACTCAAGGTTTAATCAATCTCGTTTCTGATGCTCTGCATACGGGTAATCGTCGCGTGTTGATTATTACTCACCGGATTCAACTGGGAAGGGCGATCTGTGCAACTCTGGGAGTTAACTACATCGACGAAACTAGAGATTCGACTGCTGGTAAACTGTTCGGATACGGTCTTTGCATTGATAGTCTGCATCCTTTGTCGCAAGCGAATTTTCACCCGGAAGATTGGGAAGGTGCGATCGTCATTAGTTTTTGGGATTTTTAAAGGAACGATACCAGTTAACGATGCTTTGCAAGCTTTGGCGCGAGTCCGAGATGAAAATGTGCCTTGGTTTGTTTGGGCTAAACAGTTTGGCTTTGGTAAGATTGGCAACGGATCTGCTAACTATCAATCTATCCTAAAATCTCAGCATAAAGTCATCAAAACTAATCTTCATTTGTTGCAAGGTATAGACTTTGATATTGATTCTGCTTATGACCCAATTCACTTAAGAACTTGGGCAAAGATGGCGGCGAGAATTAATGCCGGGATGTGGGATTATCGCCATACTATTTGGCAGCTTTTGCAAGCTGAAGGTCATAGACTACATTTGTGCCGCGAGAATGAATTGCAGCAAGAAATTACCGCTTTGCAGACTCTAGAAACAGCGGCTCATACTGCTGAAGATTACCTACGAGCGGATGAATTATCGGAGCAAATCGGCAAAATAAAAGAGGAGTTAGATAAGTTAAAAACTGAAGCGGCTTCTGTTAGTGAAGTCGCTGAAATTACCAGAAAAACAAACAGATTATCTGCTGCCAAAGCTGTTAGTAATAACGAAAACATTAGCAACTATGAATACCTTTTATTAAAGGACAAACGTGCTAAAACTCAGGAGGAAATAAACAGGATTCGCAAATATCAATTAGAAGAAACTTATGGGGTTCCCGTTACTCCAGAATTAGTACTAAAGGACGAAGATGGCTGGCTGTCCAAAGTTCGTTTGCATTATTACCTGACTCATGATTCTGAGTTGGTGGAAAATCGGGATAAAAATCATTTAACCGGACATTGGGAAAGGGGGAAAGGGAAAGTTTGTCCGCAGGATTTGCGATTGATGACTGCACAAATAGAAGCACTGAAGAAATTAGGAATAACGTATTTCTTCAACTCTGAACTTAAGTTTACAGGAATTGAAAAAGAGGTGATAGAGTTTAGCGATCGGGTGAAGCAGTACAGTCAGGATGTGAAGGAGTTTTTGGGGATAAAAATCCATCCCCATGCTCAACCAATGGAGGTGGTGCAATATATCCTGCGTACCAAGCTTGGCTTTAAGCTCCAGTCTGTCGGTTTTGAACGGATAGAGGAAGGCGATGCTTCTTCTGGAATGATGGGATTTTGGTGCATCAAGTAAGCGATCGGCGTGCCAAAATAGCATGGAGTGATTATCAAGCAATTGGTAAGGAAATCTTCAGTGGCAAATAAACCAAATCGCTTTCAGGGACTAATGCAAACCATACGGCAGGAGAGTTCGCCTCCACCTGATGAAACAGTGGAACAACTGCCAACAGCTAGCCATACTCCAACGGGAGTGGTATTAGTTCCCCTAGACAAAATTCACCCCGACCCCGATCAGCCTCGCCGCTATTTTGATGAAGGAGAACTCAACAAAATGGCTGCATCAATGCGGGAAATTGGCGTAATTGACCCGCTCACCGTGCGCCCTAAACCAAATAGCAACGATTTGGAGTACGATTTGCTGGCAGGAGAGAAGCGTTGGCGGAGTGCGATGATAGCCGGATTGCAAATGATACCAGTCCGCATTTTTGATGTGGACGATCG
Source organism: Floridaenema aerugineum BLCC-F46 (assembly GCF_041929345.1). Lineage (NCBI taxonomy): Bacteria > Bacillati > Cyanobacteriota > Cyanophyceae > Aerosakkonematales > Aerosakkonemataceae > Floridanema > Floridanema aerugineum. The sequence goes on along the minus strand of NZ_JBHFNQ010000214.1, from coordinate 73,004 downwards.
CACTGCTCTTGATATCAAGGCGATTAGTAACCTCCAGCGTTCTGACTTAAATGCTTGGGAGGAAACTCAAGCCATCATGGGAATGCTGATGCGGAACTTGGAAAAGTCACAAGAGGAAGTCGTTAGCTTGCTCAACCAAGCTGCCAATCAGAAACGTGGGCTTACGGATAATGTTGTCCGTAAGTCGGATTGGGAGATAGTCGAGGATGTTTTCAACTTAGTTGGCAGGCTAACGCCAGAGAGTTTTCGCAAGCATCGAGTGCCATTACTGAAACTTCCCAAACCGATCGAGTCGGTATTGCGTCAGGGAAAATTGCAATACACCAAGGTCAATGAGATTCTCAAACTTAAGTCAGTTGAGCAGCAGGAAGCACTTTTAGATGAAGTAATGACAGCTAACTTATCGGTAGAAGAAATTCGTCAGCGAGTCAGAGAACTACGCCCTAGCAAGACAGCAAAGGAGCAGTCGCCCAATTTATCGGGGCGATTGACAAGTGTTACTCGTGCTATCAAACAAGCTAAGATTTGGCACGATCCGAAGAAGCAAAAAAGGCTAGAAAAATTGCTTGGTGAATTGGAAAATTTGCTGCAATAATGCCAATTAATTACAGATAGCTGGACTACTGCAACGGATAGTCTTAATCTGGTGAAAAGTTCTTGAACGATATTCCATGCCTTCTCCCGAACAGGTGGCAACAGCCATCCAAACCATCGACCAACTATCTAACTGGCTCTTAAATACCGGACTGAGTAATGCCGCAATTGCTCAATTCAAATTCAATGCTTTAGCCACCATGTACCCAGAACTCAAAGAAATAGCAGAATTAGCTAAATCTTTGATTGGTGCAACTCACTCACTACCAGAAGAAGGAATGAGTGCCACAGAACTAGCGGCGCTATTAACAGAAAACTTAACCGTTAAAATTAAGCCGGAGCAAGTAAATACGGCATTAGTCAAGCTGGGATACCAAGAAAGAAACGATGAAAAGCGGATTTGGATACTCACAGAAGCAGGTTCTCAACATGGTATTAGTTTGCTCGCTACTTCCAAAACTAATAAATGGCAGGGGTCACAGTTAAAGTGGTATCGTTCGGTTATTCCAATTTTAGAAGATTACTTTAGACAACCAGATAATTTAGCCGATGTTGCCCAAGGGAGAAATGGTTCGTCACCAGAAACTGAAGCTAATAATCAAACTAATACCAAAACAAAGAAAGATTAAAAGAAAAGGGAATAAAAAGTAACCCAGACCAAATCCAGCTAATCCAAAGTTTTGCTGACGGGTACTATACAGAAAAACATGGTACTAAACCACCGAAATTAACCAACAGAAAAATCCCCGTGTCTAGTTACCCAGGCGAGGAATCGATTGAATTAATTGATAAAGCGATAGATACTGTTCTTAATCCCAGAAAAAAAACAGAGTCTCAAATGTGAGTAACTTTGTTTTTAAACCAGAGAGTCATTTAACAGAAAATTTAGTGAGGTCACTAATAGTATCCAATCGTAGCTCTTCAACCAATTGAACAAGTGCCATTTTAAGTGGATTGTGAAACTCTTGAATCTGCTCAATAAGTTGTTTAGCTGTTTGGTCATCTCCAAGCTCCGCTGCTTGGTGAAGTTGAACGAGCAATCCTTGAGACAACACAGAAAGCGATTCAGGAGTCAGTTGTGGAACTAACTGATGCTGCTGGAGAAGAGAAGATTGAGTTTCATAAACGTAGCGAACACCTAAGTGAAGTGCCATCTTCTCAAAAATCACCGCCTCTGGACAAGGTTTAGCTACAAAGTCATTGCAACCGACATCAAAAGCTTGTTCCTGCTTCACATCAAAAACGCTAGCCGTCAAAGCAATAATCACTGTCTGTTCGCCATTTGGCTGTTTTCTGATGTATTGAGTAGCTTGATAGCCATCCATTATCGGCATCCGAATATCCATCCAAATCAAGTGCGGTTTATGTTGCTGCCACAACTGAATTGCCTCCCTACCGTTAGATGCTTGCCAAACTTGAAAACCCACCTCCTGACAACACTCACTTAAGAGCAAACGATTTTCCCATTGGTCGTCAACAACCAAGATGCGGTACTTTTGTTGGTTGGGAGCTAAACCAATAACTCTAGGAGATAAGAGGTGATTGTCCACTTCCCCAGCATCAGCCAAACCAACTCGAATATAAAACCGGAAAGTAGTTCCTTTTCCTAATTTACTTTTGACGCGAATATCGCCACTCATAAACTTAATAAATTGACGACTAATTGGCAATCCTAATCCAGTTCCAGTTTGAGAACGCCTACCTGCTTGGGTTTGGACAAAAGGTTTAAATAAAGACCCTAATTCCTCGGGAGCAATACCGAAACCTGTATCGCTAATCCAAAAAAGCAAAGCGACAAATGTTTTTGATGACAGGTGGGGAGAAGGAGGTAAACGGTCAGTCACTTTAACTTGAAGCGTGACGCTACCGGAACAAGTAAACTTAATCGCATTTTCTAAAAGATTAATTAAAACCTGACGCAATTTACTTTCGTCAGTGCAGATGTATTGCGGGACTTTTTCCGCACGGTCAAAAATTAATTGCAAACCTTTAGCCTTAGCTTTGAGCAATAACATCTGCTCAATATCATCGAGTAAAGCATAGAAGTCAAAGGCAGTTTCATCCAGTTTCATTTCACCCGCTTCAATTTTAGAAACAGACAAAATATTATTAATAAGTTTCAATAGATGAGAGCCATTGCGATTAATAATATTTAGACTCCACTGTTGAGCGGGAGTCGTTTGTTGGTGACGAGTCATCTGTTGAGTAAAGCCAAGAATTGCATTGAGCGGAGTTCGCAATTCGTGACTCATATTAGCCAGAAACGAACTTTTAGCATGATTAGCGGCTTCAGCTGCCTTTTTTGCTTTTTTGAGTTCCCGGTTTTTCAGTTTGAGTTGGCGAGTTTTAGATTCGACTCGGCATAGCAGAATATGAGAGTAATACTCGGATTGAGAACGATACTTTTGTAATTGTTGGCTCATCTGATTGAAAGCAAGAGCCAAGTATTCGAGTTCGACTACATTAGTTCCGAGCACCTGTTGGTTGAGGTTTCCGGCAGTAATTGCTTGGGTAGCGGCAATTAATCGCTGTAGTTTGAGTTCGATTCGCCAAGAAATAAATAAAAGAAGTGAAATAGAGAGAATTAATGCCAGAAAACAAAGTACAAATGTAACGCGAGTGTTGGCGTTCACCTGGTTCATAAAATCAGTTTCCGGGACGACAGCAACAATTAACCAATCTATATTGTGCTTCCCAACACCGGACTCAGAAAAAGGTTTGACTTGAAGTAAATACTTATCACCATTAGCAGTATGCGATTTTTCAATTTGTCTAAAAACTGTCGCACCTGATAAACAACTGGGTCGTTAGCTGTGGTGTACCTTCTTTGGATAGCAATTTTCAAGCCTCTTTCTACATCTGATGCTGTAATAGTTTGACCAGCACTAATACCCAAAGTTTGCCTATTTCCAGAGGGAACTGTAGCAATCTGAATTCCTAATTGCTCTGGTCGATTATTAGCGAGTGTTACGTTAAAAGTATAAAGTCGTTGTTTGTGTTGAGAATCCATTGTTTTGATGGAAAGGCTGGTGATGTTAGCGGTAGTAGCACCAGGAAAGCGCAATGGTAGAATCGAGCGCAAGAATATAGTTTTAGCACGACCGCTTGATAATTCTGTATCTGTACCGAACACCAGACGAGAGGGGTCAGCAATCAATACATAGCCAATCACCTCATCCGTTTGGCTAAAGTCAATCACACTCGCCCGTCCCGGATAAACTTTAACATCAAGAGCACGATTGATAGCAATATCTCGACCCACTATTTGATAGCCACTGGCTACCGATTGAGCGATTGTCGAAATTGGGCAAAAAACAGCAGCGAGCGCTGCTGTAACCAAAGAGCAACTCAGAGTTTTCATAACGGTTATCGGCTAATGCTGAGGAAACTGTTGACAGTAACGGAAACTTTAGTACCTTTGGGAACCATAGCAATATTGGGACGGCTTAAAAGTTCTTCAACTGCTCGCTGCGAGCGTCTTTCCATTCGTTTCGCTAAAGGACTGAAAAAGCCATCGAGGACAGCCGACCAAATTTGTGGTTCGCGGTTTTCGACAGTGATGGTGTCTCTGTTAAAACCATTACTGTTGATGCTAGTACTACTTGTAGTTCTCGGTTGTGTAAACACTTCTCCGACTCGTCCAATCCCAGAAAGCAGTCCGACAAACAAATCCTGCTTGGCAATATCATCGCCAGAATCGAGATGACCTTTGGCAATCAACGGCGTACCATCTTCACCAGCAATCAAAATTGCGCCAGAGGGTATTTCTTGCTGTTTAACTTTGCCCGATTCGTCGGTGTAGACAATAGCAATAGCACTAGCTTGTACCATCAGATTCTTTTTACCGACATGATTGGCTTGAGAGCAATAATCACAGTTCCTTTGTTCAAGGCAACCGAGCCATTAGTGGCTAAAATATCTTTGGTTAAAGTAATGGCAAATCGATTATAAAGCTGTTCGCCACTACCAGTGTCCCAAAGTAAGGGAACGGATACGGCACCTTTAGTAATGGTTCCGAGTGCAATTTGTAAAGTGTTTGAAGTTGTTAGAGGTTGAGGCGTGCGGTTGAGAATACCGATAGCACCGGAGGAAAACTGGCCCGATGCCACTGATGTTTCTGGTGGTTGCTCCTTACCGATATTAACTGTAAGCAGTTTGCTATCTTGATTAGCAGAATTATCTTTGGTTGGGATGGGCAAGTTTTGAGTAACTGGCGATTTCTCTGTTTCAACTTCAACGTTCCCCCTGGTTTGACCAAGTTGAGCTAGCTGATTCCACCGCTCGAACGGATTGAGCTTTTCAGGAGTTGAAGTAAGTGTAGGTTTAGCAGTAGGTATGTAAAAGCTCTGTAAGTAAACTTATTTACTAAACAGATCTTTGTTCTATGGAGCGAATTTTGGGGAATACTCTTAAGTAGACCTCTTTTAATTGATTTAAGTTAGCTATGGAAGCCAATTCGTTTACAGCAGTCTCAGAGAATTTCTTAAAAATTATCAATGAAGCTCTAAATGCCAAAATTGTTATTCCTGTGGGATTTCAGCGCTCGTTTGTTTGGAATCGCGATGATATCGAACAGTTACTGACATCAATTCTATATGGATACTTTATCGGCACTTTTCTAATCCTCGAAACTCCCGCTAACAAACCGATGTTTCCTTTTGAACCTGTTGAAGGAGTCAAAAAAGTGAATAGTCAAGCAAATCCCAAAAATCATACGACTGTACGCCTTGTACTAGATGGTCAACAGAGGATTACTTCATTGTTCTATGCTCTTTATGAGGCTGATATCCCGCTACGTGGCTCAAAAAATCCTTATCGATTCTACTTGCGTTTTGATGAAGCTCTAAATGGCGCTATTGATGATTCTGTCACTGGAATATCAGTAGTGGATTTGAAACGTAAGGCAGAATTAGACCAACTTGTGTACACACATAAAGCATTGCGATTCTCTTCTTTATTGGATACTAACACCTTTAATGAATGGCTCTACACAAAGCAAAATGTCTGGGATAATGAGCAGCGTAAATCAATTCTGAAATTTCAACAGCGTCTAACAAGCTTCCAAGTCCCAGTCGTTGATCTTTCGGAAGAAACAGATTGGCAAAACATAGTTAATACTTTTGATCGGATTAATCGAACAGGTGTTAAATTATCACTTTTTCATCTTATTGGAGCACAATTGTACTTAAAAAATGTACAGCTAAGAAAACTATGGGAGATTTTTGAGAAAAGTAATAAAGATGTAATTACTGCAATAAAGCCTGAATTCTTACTTCGTGTGATTGCACTACAAAAGGGTAAAGAACCTCGTAAACGTAACTTACTTGAAGTTATTAACGAATTAGAAGGTGAATCTTTTAACTTACTTTGGAAGGAAGCAACTGAATCTATTGTTGAGGCTCATAAACGAATTACTAGTCATTACGGTGCCTTTGAGAAAAAATGGATTCCTTATAGTACACTAATAATACCTTTAGCTTGCTTACTGAATCAACTCAAGATGAAATCAGCAGGAGAGGAAGATTATCGAAAACTAGATTGTTGGTATTGGGGTAGTATTTTTAGTCGGCGTTACGATCAAGCAGTAGATACCAAAACTTATCAGGATGTACGGGATATAGGAAATTGGATTAATAGAAATGAAAAACCAGAATGGCTTAAGAAGTTATCTACTCAAGATTTAAATTTAGATATTGATGAACCTCAATCAGCTATCTATCTAGGAATTATGAATTTAGTAGCAAGTAGGGGAGCTAAAGACTTTCTGAATGGTCAGCCTGCTAAACTTCATCAATGTGAAGACGATCATATCTTCCCAGAAGGTATTTATAGAAAAGAAAAAGGAAATAGAGTAGATCTTATATTCAACCGAACACTTATTTCAGAAAAGACTAATACCCGCAAAGGCAAGAAGTTACCATCAGACTTTTTTAGTGATTGTCTGAGTAAGCACGGCAATGATGAAGCTAGATTACTCAATACATTGAGTAGCCACCTGATCTCTAAAGAAGCTTACTATGCTCTTAAAGAGAATAATTTTGAGAAATTTATTGCAGAGCGGCATAAAACACTAAATGAAGCAATTAAGAATTTGTTTGTACAAACAATGGAAGATAATATGAATTTTATGGGCGAAGTTGGTATTTCAGAAGTAACCCAAATAGAACTATTTGACAACCAACAAGTTATGGGCTTTTTAGCAAATAATAATCCAATAATAACTAGCCCATGTACTACAAATCAACTAGCAGATCTTTTTGGTATTCATCGTGACACACTTGTTAGAAATAGATTTAACAAAAATTTCACTGATTGGACTAAAAAATATGATCCTGAAGGTATTGGCTGGATATATTCGGAGGAGAATCAATTATTCTATAGAGAGAGTAACTAATATAAGAAGTAGTTTATTGACTTTGTTGGCAAATCAGAACAGAGGTCAACCGTTCTGGGAAAGAAAGCTTCGGTAGCATTTTGACCGATAATTTCTGATGGATACCCCAAACTTTGCACCCAAGAATTAACTGCATTAGATGTTAATCTCCCGGTAATGCGGTACACCATATTTTGCAGAATCATCGTTCCGGCACTGCAATCATTTATGCTATCGATATCCTGGCAAAGTAGCAGCACTGAAATCCCATTTTTCCGTCCGACTGCACAAAGTTCACCTACTACTTCAGCAAAGCCATCTTTTTTCAACAAAATCGAAAGTTCGTCTCCAATAAATAAACTTTTTGGGTGGGAAAGAGCATTACGAATGCAAGCAGCATGAGCATTCATTGCCATCAAATATTGGTCTTGTTCGTTACTCAAACCACTTAACGCGAAAAATTTAATTGCAGGTTCGGGAGAAAATGTACTTGGTTTAGCTAGCGCTTTTCCTAAAGGTGAGGCGAGTAAGGCATGACATTGAGTAGTAATTTGGTTGATAGCAAAGCGGTCTAAATCGGTAAAATTTGCTAAATTTAATTGTTCTTTGGTACAGAATTTTAGCAAATCTTTGAGTGTTGGCATCTCTTGCCATTCATTTGATTTCCAACCTTTTTCAAAAGCCGCATTATAGCGTTCGATAATCTCTAAATCTTCGATAAACTTTTTCAAAGTTAACAGCAGGATAGCATCAACTCGTTGTGCTAATTTAGGGTCATTTACTTTGCCCATGCTGATAATAGTCAATGCTTTTCTGATAAACTCTTTCCACTGGTCTAAGCGTCGAGAACGTTCTGGTTTATCAAAGCGTCGCAGGTCGGGGATTTCCAGTAAATTTGAGCTACCTTTGGTAATATCGTAGTATGCACCATCCTCAATAAAGGCTTGCTATAGTAAAGTGATTTATTATATTATCGAGTGGCAGTTTAAGGTAAGAGTGAAGTGCGATCGCCACCAATCATGCTCATTTTTCGAGTGCTAACAGTGCAAAACAAAGTAAAATACTATAGGTAGCAAGGATATTGTTGAGACCACTTGGAGGCTGTTTCTAGTAGATTAGGGTGGTAGTCTTCTAACCTAGTTGCACTTTTAGGGCTATCGACTTCAATTTGTAGCGCGTCGAATAACTTACCCAGCAATTTTTCTTTTCGTTGGTTGAATAAACCTTCTGGTTGTCCAGCTTCTGGTGCAGAAGATTGTACTCGTCCAATCAAAGTGGCTACCCAGCCGATTTTGTTTTTAGCGATCGCTACAGCAATCTGTCTGAGTTTGGTATACTTACGCTTACCATCTTCGTCAGTAGCTTGAGTGTAGTCAATTTTGGGGCGTTTTTCAATCGCTTCGTATTGGTTTTCATCATTAGCGTGAAGGGTTTCTTGGGCAATGTGAGGTAGTCTGGAAGCAGGTGTAACTACCAATTGGTCACCATCAAAATCGCATTGGTGATGCTGCATAGCTTGGTCGGGACGAATGAAAACACAACCTTTGTATTGCATGAGTTCGGGTTTCTGTTTGTTGTTAACGGTGTAGCGGCGAATGTTGTCTTTACTAACAATGGGATAGCGAGTAACGATAACTTCCGTTCCATGTCGTAAATGAGGTGCAACAATCGTTCCTGGTAACAAATCTTCACCAGGTTGAGCCATAGCAGAACCGTGATGAATGGCACCTTTGATAGCTAAATCTTTCCATTTTCTAGCAAGTTGTTCTTGCATAAAGTCAACAACTTTGGGAAAGTCCAGTAATTGGCCTAATTTGTCATTTCTGAGAATAGAGATAAGGCGAGATTCGTGGCGTTTAGTTTGCTCATCGCCTAATTCATTCAATGAGGTTTCTGTATCATCTGCGGTCTGTCTGAAAGCTGCTTTTTTGTCATGTTGTTCGACTAAGTATTTGGCAAGTTGTATGCGATTATTCTGCAAACTTGCTAATTTTTGAGCCTCGGCTTTAGTAGCAGGAACGATGTCAGCTTCAATGGCTGATTCTGAGTACCAAATCGAGAATTGCCAAGAATTCTCGTACTCGGTTGTTTTAGCATTACCACGATTTCCTAAAACAATTTGGGGAAATTCGTAATCACCACAAGGAATTAAAGAAGCTAGTTTATCTTTGGCAATTCCTTTGATAGAAGAGCGGTCTAGAATAATATCATAGCCAGAATTATCAGTTAATTGAGCATCAGGTAGCAAGGTTCCTTTAGCTAAGAAGCTAATCTCTGGAGTTGGACAATCTTCCTGCGACCACTGTTTCATCCATGCCATACGAAATTGGAAGGGTCGGTTGTGAATTGCTCCTAATTGTTCAGCTAAAGCAGGTGAAATTTTGCCATGACAGTCGCCAGTCTGCCACTTTTTAGCTAACGCTTTTTCCTTCGGATTATCGCTTTGGGAATCAACAATTTTTACTTTCAATGTTTGACCATCTTCTGAACTATCTAAAAGTTGCGCTCCTTGAGTACAACTGCTAACTAATAAAGAGCCGTAACGACAGGCGTGTCGGGTTGAGTGGCAAAGATACTTAACAGTTTAGTTGAAAGTTGTTGGTCGGCAAAGTACACATTTTTACCAGAACTGAAAGTAGCCCTTCTGGGAATATCATCGCCAAAATCAATATTTTTGAGAGGGTCGTGACTGTTATCATCGGGGTCGGGTTTAACAATCACAAGCGATTTCAATTCAGATGGTTCAAATAGCAGTTCAAGCATTGAGTTTCTTAACACTTCCGGTTCAGCTTGATAGCGACCTTTCGTTTTATTATCGGTCAGCGACATATCAAATACAGGGATTTTAAGACCCTCTCCCTTAGCTAATTCAGTAGAGTGATAAGCTGGAGTAGAAAACGCTATTTTTTTCATGATTGAAAATGAGTGAACTACAAGTTTTCTGAGCGTGACAATTAAGGTTAAGCAAATAAAACCTGCTGTTGAATGATTTTTATACCCTCCAATTGGAGGGGCTTAAAAAGCAAAGCAAGTAATGTGCTAACATAAGGCCAAGTTAGCTACTTCGTATTATCAAATGGAGCAAGGATAGTGAAAATAGTTGGTACTGAAAACGCAATTAAAAGGGGGACAACATTTCTGTTTAATTGGGATGTGGAGGTTAATTTAATTGCTGATTTGACTGAATATGAGGAAGATAGCATCCTTAAACAAAGGAAACATCTATTATCAAAACTGTTTGATATTACCCCTGAGCAAGTGGATGACCCTCACTATTGGATTAATCTCTAGCTATCTAAAAATAGGGGAATAAGGATAATACCTTTGCTCCCCTAATCTGGCTCAATCAGCTTTTTTACGTCGCTTTTTGGTAGGTTGTGGCTGATTTTCTAATGGTTCAACATTGACTATTGTACTAGCTTGGTATTGAGGTAAATTGCTTGGTAGTAAGGTATAAATTACTTTACGCCTACGATAAACTTTTGTACCTTCTACAGGTATTCCTTGCTTCCAAGCATCAGTAATTGCCTTTTTGTCAGCCGAAATCACGGTTTTAGTTTCGACACGGCGATATTGGTCTGGGAGATGAGAAGGGTCGATAGATACTTCACAAGTTGGTGGGTTTTCTTTGAGAGTAATTCGATGCTGTTTACCAACAATTTCGGCTGTAATTGCTCCAATCTGATTAAAATAAATAACAGTTTGGTCTAATCGCTCTCGCCATCCTTCCAATTTATCGATCGCACTTTGATGCAATTGGATTAAAAATTCCATTCTTGCTTTAATTGCTATAATTTCGGCATCAATTTGGTTGGCAAGTTCGGCATGAGCATCAATAGCGATTTCTTGGTTTTCTTGATTGTGCCAAATTGATTGGAATAAGCGCTCGATTTGTTCATTTGTTTCGGCTATTTCTAATTGATGCCAAAGTTGGGCTGCCGTAATTGATGTATGGGCTAAAGATTGAGTGGCTAAGTTCATCAGTATTTACTGTTAGTACAAGTGTGATAGTAATCGCGTTCGGCTTCTATTCGAGCTAAGATTGTTTCAGTTTCCTCATCAGGTTTAATAGGAATTGATTTGACTGTAGAGGGTTCGTTGATGGCTCGATTGCCTTTTCGGTACTGAGGCTTTTTCTGAGTAAGTTTTGGCATTTATTTCAACTGGTTTTTTACAACAAAGCGCGACAGCGCTACCAAAAAAAAGAAAATGAATTATCCGATGGTGTTTTATCCAGAAGCGGTAACAAATTTCTGCCGTAAATATCCTTTAAATTTGTCTATAAACAATCAGATAACAGTTGTTTCTGATAGTTCTTCATCTGTTACCAAACCACAGTTACCGAACTTACCGATAGTACCATCCGTCCAATGGCTCATTTTAATTTGGCTATTGTGGTTGGGTGGTGCGAGCGCACTTCCATTAATGGCTGTTTCTTGGGGTTGGTCGTGGATAGAATTGCTGTTACTTGTCAGTGCTTATTCTTGTTTGATAGCAGCTGCTTACACATATTTACTGAGTTATCGTACTAAGCTACTTTCGCAGTATCGACAGCAGATATCCGAATACCAAATGAAGTTGGCGACGTATCAAAAACAGCAGATAATTTCCGAGCATCTACCTGAAATTAAAGCTCAAAAATCATTAACTAATCTTAAATCGCGTTGTCAATTGCTATCAGATTTGATGTCAAATCGAGTTAGCCCAATTGGTCGTTCCCAGGCTAGACAAGGTGTAAGTGAAAAAGAATTTATGCAGGATTTACAACGCTACTTTCCAACTGTTATGCAGGGGCTTGAGTTCAAGATTCCCAGGTCAAAGAAGTGCTATTCAGCAGACTTTATTATTGTGCATCATAGCTCAGGAATCGGTATTGATGTGGAGGTAGATGAGCCTTATGCTGGTATTTCTAAAAAGCCGACACATTGCTGGGATGATGACAGTGACTATCGTCGCAATCAACTGTTTAATGAATGGGGTTGGATTGTGGTACGGTTTACGGAAAAACAGGTAGTGCAAGCTCCGTTAAGTTGTTGTAAATTTATAGCACAGGTAATTTGGGAAGTGACGGGTGATCGATCTTATTTAGAACTACTAGAATCGCAACCAGATTTGCTTCCTGTTAAGCCTTGGACAACCAAAGAAGCTAAACGAATGGTAAGAGATAGGTATCGTCAAACTTATATTGATTTAAAATAATGGGAATGGGGACAAAGGGCGATGAAAAAACGATTATTATTTGGCTTGATAGTAAGTTTAATAATTCTCAAAGGTATTGTTTATTTGCCAGTGTTGGCACAACTACCAGCCAATTCTAGGCTAAATCAAGCACAAATTCAACAGCTTCGTTCTCTTGGGATCAAAATTGTAGTTCCAACTTATGTCCCAGCAGGATTTCGGGTAGCCAGCGTTCGAGTAGAAGCACCATGTCGTCCCAGAAGTCAGTGTGCTCAGTATGCCATTATTTACAGAAACTCATCTAATGCTTGTTTTGCCATTGAAGGTACATACGGAGGTATTGGGGGAATTCCTGAACGAGAAAATCAGATTACAGTGGATACCCAGCTTTTTGGTCAGACGATACTGTATTACGGGCATTATCAAGATCCAGAAATGCGGCAAAATTTTCCAGAAGCGGATATGTATATGGACTGGGCGGGGAACGGCCCCTTCTACCGTTTTATAGGAGCAGGTTTTGTCCGCCAGTCTTACTATGGAGAACGAAATTCTCAGCCCATTAAAGAATGCCGTAATGATATTAGTACTCGAGAAGCAGTAAAAGTTATTCGCTCTCTTTCTATGCTATAGCCGCATTCACCAAAGAATTAATCAGGCGTTTCAATAACGATATGGCAGTTGCCATTAACCTACTATGACTCAGGAACCGAAGTTACCCGATCTAGAAACAGTTAAGCAGACTTCAGCCAAGATGAAGGAAATCTGCAATAGAGCCGATGCAGGGATTTTAGTTTTAGATAGTTTAATTGCCCAACTTGAAGAGCAAATTCACTCTTCACCCCTGTATCGCTACCGATTGAATAGAGCCAAGCAGTTGCTTAACATGAAACCAGACAGTTCCGAAGGTGCAGAAATTTGTAGCTGATCCGGACTAGAGATGGAAAAGCAAACAGAAGAGACAGCAGTTAATTTGATGCAACTGATGTTAGACGAAGATTGGGTTAGGGAAGCTGTCCGTATTGAGGAAGAAGCTGGGTGCGATATTGGAGCAGGTTTTGATTTAGGTGCTAATTTAGGAGAGTTTCTCCAAAACCCAGATGAATTTGCTTGTTTGTTGGAGTTGCGATCGCTCATCATGGCTGAGTTCCTTAAGCTACTGGCTTCTTGGGATCTGGGTGCGGGAATGGAAGCAGCAGTAGCTTATGGCAGACAATTGCTTATGGAGCGGTTACTTCATCCTTCTCCAGAGGCTCAACAACAACTGTTGGCAATCTTGTCGCAGGAACTAACAGCAGAAGCGGAGACGACAAAAAAGGATGACCTCGAACTGCGCTTTCTGGTGCGCTCAATTTTGACCCATTCTGATTGGGATGCGATCGCCACAGCAGCCGCAAATGCTATTCGCGAGCAAGTGATGAGGCAGCAGCAGTTGAGTGCCTGACAAGCCTGATTTTCTACTTAAATCTTAAAAGTATTACTTTTGACTCGGTAGAATTGTGCGCCATGGCGCACATTTTCGATTGGGGATGCTGGACTTAGTTGAGCGTGGCCAGAACATCTAGCTGGTCAAACCGTTGTCTGCGGGACAGTTCCTGCCAAAGTTTAGGCCATTGCTTTAAAGTAGGGTCTTTCCTGATTACCAACTGAGCAGCTTTTCTCGCTTGTTCCAGCAGTGCTTGGTCTTTGACCAAATCAGCTAAAGTAAATTCAGGCAATCCCGCTTGCTTGGTTCCTAACACTTGACCTGGGCCTCGCAAATGTAAATCCATTTCAGCAAGGAAAAAACCATCTTGCGAAGTCTCCATAACTTTCAGCCGAGTTTTAGCATCGTCAGATTTAGAATCGCTTACCAGCAGGCAGTAAGATTTGTGATTACCTCTGCCAACTCGACCCCGCAGTTGATGCAACTGCGATAAGCCAAATCGTTGGGCGTGTTCGATTAGCATGACGGTGGCATTCGGGACATCGACACCAACCTCAACTACCGTAGTAGATACTAAAATTTGAGTTTGGTGGTTAAGGAAACGAGCGAGTGCAGTTTCTTTCTGGGCCCAACTCATGCGACCATGTAATAATCCGACTTGGTAGTTAGGGAAAACGATTTCACTCAAATGTTGGTGTTCCTCAATAGCAGCTTTCAAGTCCAGCTTTTCGGAAGCTTCGACCAACGGCAGAATAATGTATGCCTGACGACCCCGTTCTACTTCTCGATCGATTAAACGGTAAGCTTTATCTCGCGTTCGCTCGGTCAGTAGCTTAGTTTCTATTGGTTGTCTACCTGGTGGTAACTCGTCAATCTGACTGACATCTAAATCTCCATGCAAAGTTAATGCTAGAGTGCGAGGGATGGGAGTCGCCGTCATCGTTAGCAAATGGGGAGCGATACCTTTTTGGGATAATTTCTGGAGTTTAGACTATCGCACCGAAGGTGCGATGTCTAAACTCCAGTGGTTATATGGATTATGGAAACTTAAAATTCTTTTAGACATGGAAATAGCCGTTGGTAACAAAACGGTGGTGGTAGTTGGGGAATTGAAATGCCTTGGATTAAGAAGTCTCCGTTGTTTCCTCCAAACCAAACTAAGGCCAATACTTCGCTCTCATAATGAAACAGAGCGTACAACAAATTTGCTAATTTGGGTTGAGTGCCTTCGCTCGTCAGGCGAAAGCCGTCACAGATCGCATATTATTGGTGACGACTACCTGCACCTAGAGCGATCGCATCTAGTGGATTGCTTGACAAATTACGCTGAATATAATGAAAAAAAATCCTCCTGGGAGCATAAAACTAGAAAGTAAAACTGGTACGTAAAATCCCAACCCAAATCGGTTGATTAACATCATTATGATCGGGCTTAGTAATTACATAAACAATAGGGGTGACACTAATATTATTGTTTATTCGATAGCGATAAAAAGCCTCTATGTGTAATGAAGTATCTGGATCTTCTGCTTGTTTTCCGTTGACTAAAAAATCATTACTAGTAACTTTCGGTGGTACACCAACGATAACCCCTCCTAAGTTTCCTTTAACAAACAAGTCCGGGAAACCAAAGTTAATTGCACCATTGAGAATGGTTGCTTCATTTTCTTCTCCTTTAACTTGATGAGCGATCGTGTAACCGAACCAACCACCTAAATTAAATTTGGGGGTAAGTCTCCAGGTAAATTGAAAGCCAAAGTTATCAGAAGTAGTCGGATTTTGCCCGAAAGGTCGATTGGCAAAAAAGCTACCTGTGCCTGATGTAACGCCGACACTGCCAGTAGTAAAATATTTCCGAGTGTAAGTTAGCCCTAAATCAAGTTGTCTACTAGGAGAAAAAGTTAATTGTCCTATGGCAGCAAAGGAACCGTTAAAAAGCCCTCTAGAATCAGCAGGATTGGGAGCTTGTCCTGCGTCTGCTATGTAACCTAAGTTAACTCGAAATTGTGAGCTTAGTGGATAAGCGATTCCTGCACCAGCACCATCAAAAGCACGATAAACTGTGGGATTACGTAATCCAAACGCAGAAACACCAGCGCTAATAGCAGTATCAAATAAGGGATTAATAGTTGGCGCAAGGGTATCTAAAGAAAGTCCTTTGGGACCTATGAAAATTACTGCTTTGCCTACAGCAAAACGATACATTAAGCGATCGAGTCTCACTTGAGTATCATTATTAGGTGAGTCCGGGCCAATCCGAGTCATGTTAGTTCCCGTAGTGGCAGCTAAGTTAGGAATATTGTTGATTTGTAAGCGGGTAGAAAGTAAATCTTTTCCGCTAAAGCTAGTTTGAAAATCAAGTCTAGTACGTTGAGCAAAAAAGACATTTGTCTCATCTTTAGTGTCAGGAGCACGAGTGTTATTAGCCCGATTGCCAAAGGTATCACCGATTAACCAAATTGAGTCACCGACTAACTTGGTAGTAGTAGAGAATTGATTAGCTTCTATTTGAGTAACCCGATTTTCTAAACTATCTATCCTTCCTCTTAGTTGGGCAAGTTCGTTAGCAAATTGTTCTTGGAGTTTTTGCAGACTAAATAAGTCTTCTTTCCTAACTAAATCAGCTGTAGAGGCTGCAATTAATTCCGAAATTCGATTCAAGCAAGCATTTAATCCAGCGGCAAATTCATAACGGGTCATAGCGCGATTACCCCGATAAGTACGATCGGGATAACCTTCAATACAACCATAACGTTCGACTAGGGATTGTAGAGCTTGAAAAGCCCAGTCAGTCGGTTGAACATCTGAAAGTTGTGATACAGATGTTACTTGAGACATCGAGTTGTCTATTTCGGGTTCAACTGATGTCAAATTAGAAGTTTGAGTTAAATTTTCTTTGCTAATTTCCGGTGTTACTGTGGGTACTTCTTCTATCGCAGTTTGAGCTAAAGCTGCTGAGAAAAAACTTACCCAAAAGACTGAAGTAGCTAACAATAATCTTCCAAATGTTCCGTTCATTTTAAATCTCAACTCACACGCAATCTTTCTTTGTTATTAAAATTTGAGAAACTTTTCGGTCTACTAAAAGTTGACAATAGCGAAAAAGTAAAGCTATCAAGCTAAACAAGTGTTATCAACTTTCTGCATAAGTTTTCCTGTTTATTGAAGAACTGTATGCGATCGCAACTCAAGGACAAATGTATAAGATGCAACAAAAATTACTAAAATTAATTACCATCGTTACTGAGTAATGTAAAGTTTAACAACCTAGAACTTCCAAGCTAGATAGATTTACTTAACTTGGAGTTCCTGGGTATTTTTGTTTTAACCAATACTACGGTTAATTGATAGAATTACTGTAGTTATTAGTTGTTAAATGGAATAATCACACAGATCTTTCTAAAAAGCAAGTCCGATCAACTAAATTAGATGCGATCGAATCAATTGAAATTTTTCTTAATGTTAGCTTCTTGATTTTTGAGTACAGCTGTGTCAAACTCTTTCTTGTTGCTAACTACTGTAACTTGACCGATTTACCGTATTTTATTGTATAATCTACTCTCATGAACCGAACTGCGGCGAAAAGTCGTGGTTGCGTCTTAATGGAAAATTGCCGAACTGAGCAATCAGAAAAGACAGTTTTCGAGTAGGAATTCACTAGAAATATTACCGTGAGGGATTAAATGATTAAGAATCGCTTAGTGAAATCTTCGCTAACAGATTTTGACCCAAACTTAGAAGCAGATGTATTAGTAATAGGTGGTGGGCCTGCTGGAACTTGGGCAGCTTGGAGTGCAGCAAATTCTGGTGCAAAAGTTGTTTTGGTAGATAAAGGTTACTGTGGCACTAGTGGATCTACTGCACCAGCTGGCAACGGTGTTTGGTATATTCCGCCAAATCCTGAAGCTAGGGAAGCGGCGATGGCGAGTCGGGAAGCTTTAGGGGGATTTTTAGCTAATCGTGATTGGATGGCAAGAGTTTTAGATCTCACTTATGCGAATGTGAATCTATTAGCTCAATGGGGTTATCCTTTTCCTAATGATGATGAAAATAAACCTTATCGGCGGTCTTTGCAAGGGCCAGATTATATGCGCCTGATGCGAAAGCAAGTGAAAAAGGCAGGGGTAAAAATTTTAGATCATAGCCCAGCTTTGCAGTTATTAGTTGATAAAAATAAAGCGATCGGAGGGGCAATAGGAATAAATCGTCAGTCCGGGAATAAATGGATAGTACGATCGCCTTCTGTAATCATCGCCACTGGTGGTTGTGCATTCTTGAGTAAAGCTTTGGGATGCAATGTTTTAACCGGAGATGGTTATTTAATGGCAGCAGAAGCAGGGGCCCAAATGTCAGGAATGGAATTTTCTAATGCTTATGGAATTTCTCCTGCTTTCTCTTCAGTTACCAAAACTTTGTTTTACAGATGGGCGACTTTTACTTATGAAGATGGTACTCCGATTCCGGGCGCAGGTTCTCAACATGGGCGATCGGTAATTGCTAAAACTTTGTTATCCCAACCAGTTTACGCTATTTTAGACCAAGCGACCCCAGAAATGCGAGTATCGATGCGTTTAGCTCAACCTAATTTCTTTTTACCATTCGATCGCGCAGGCATCGATCCCTTTACTCAACGCTTCCCCGTCACCTTGCGTTTAGAAGGAACTGTGCGTGGTACAGGTAGAATTAGAATTGTTGATCAAACCTGCGCCACCTCAGTTACCGGACTTTATGCGGCAGGAGATGCGGCGACGCGAGAATTAATTTGCGGCGGTTTTACAGGTGGTGGTAGTTACAATGCAGCATGGGCAATTTCTTCAGGTTTTTGGGCGGGAGAGTCTGCTGCTGAGTATGCTTTGCGGTTGGGAAATGGAGTCAATAATCGACAATTAGAAGCAGTAGGTGAAGCGGTATTTAATGCGGGAAGCGATCGCACTTTTAATACTGACGAAATCATCCAAGCAACCCAAGCAGAAGTTTTCCCTTATGACCGAAATTACTTCCGCACAAATGAAGGTTTGAGTGCATCTTTAGATAGATTAAATCATCTTTGGCAGGAGATTCGGAACAATCAAATTGCTGATGAAAATATTCTCAAAGCGCGAGAAGCAGCGGCAATGGTAGCAACAGCGAGATGGATGTATAACAGTGCGATCGCTCGTCAAGAAACTCGCGGAATGCACAAACATTTAGATTATCCCGAATTAGATCCCAATCAACAACATTATTTAGTTAGTGGTGGTTTAGATCAAGTTTGGGTAAAACCTGAACCTGTAGTTAAAAAAGCTAAAGTTGGAGTCGGAGTGTGATTGAATTAGTCAGCGAATCTCGGTGTATTAAATGCAACCTTTGCGTTAATGTTTGCCCCACTAATGTATTTGATAGTGTGGCAAATGCTGCACCAAAAATTGCCAGACAAAGCGATTGTCAAACCTGTTTCATGTGTGAATTATATTGTCCGGTAGATGCGCTTTATGTTGCGCCAGAAGTAGAACCATTAAAGGAGGTAGATGAAAAAATTCTCGCAGAAACAGAACTTTTAGGTAGCTATCGAAAAAACATTGGTTGGGGAAATGGTAGAATCAACCGAGCAAAACAAGACGAAACTTTTGTTTTGTTGAGGGCGCTCTAATTTCTACGCTAATCTTTCTCACAACTCAAATGAAATTCATATACATCTGCGTTCATCTGCGTTTATCTGCTTTCATCTGCGGTTAAAATTAAATCTTTGCTTTTTGCAAAAAGGTAAATGTTAATTAGACTCTTGGTAAGAGACAGAGGTATAATTTTTAACCAGAGATGTCCACAGATAAACACAGATGTAAGCGCAAGCTTACTGTTTAGAAGAGAAATTTCAGGAGTTGAGGTCTTTGAAAGTAATTTTACCAAAAGAAGTTGTTGCTGATGTTCAGCTGCATTTACCCTCAAATTTAACTGTTCTTCCTGTTGATAGTGAGGGTAATATTGACGGTGATGCTAAAGATGCAGAAGTTTATTTTAATTGGTTTTATTTGAAGAAGGAAACTCTGCATAAAGTTTTGACTTCAGCACCCGCATTACGTTGGCAACATACGCCAAGTGCAGGTGTAAATCACATCCTGACACCGACTTTTTTGGAAAGAGATATTATCCTGACAAATGGTGCAGGAGTTCATGCAATTCCCATTGCAGAATTTGTCATTACTTATATGCTCGCTTATGCTAAACAGTTGCCCTCATTATACGCTTGCCAAGCTGAAAAGCTCTGGAAAAAAGGCTGGCCTATTAAAGAGTTAAAAGATGCAACTTTGTTAATTATTGGTGCAGGTGGAATTGGTCAAGAAATTGCGCTTCGTGCTAAAGCTTTTGGGATGCAAATTTTTGGCAGTCGTCGTCACCCACAAGCAATGCCTAATTTTGATTTGCTAGTTGATGCACAAGAATGGCGATCGCTTTTACCCAAAGCAGATTATGTTGTCATCGCTGCACCCCTTACCCCAGAAACTAAAGGAATGATTGATGCAACGGCGTTAAGTTTAATGCGTCCTAATGCTTATTTAATTAACATTGCTAGAGGTGCTGTAGTAGATGAATTAGCTTTGTATAAAGCTCTTAGCGAAGGTGCGATCGCAGGTGCAGCTTTAGACACTTTTTACACTGAACCTTTACCACCAGAAAGTCCTTTTTGGTCATTACCTAATGTCTTTGTTACTCCCCATTGTTCCGGCAATTCTCCCAAAGTAGTCGAGCGTTCTTTGGCTCTGTTCTTGGATAATTTTAATCGGTATTCGAGCCGGAAACCTTTACGCAATGTGGTAAATAAAAAGGCTGGTTATTAAACTTAATTACATCCTCTCAACTCACTTCTGTTACAAATGTAGAGACTTTACAGCATACATCTCTACATTTGTAATTTTTTTATTATGAGTTAAATGAAACTCTAAAACCAAGCTTAAATAAATAGCTTTAAGCTTGGTTTTAGGTTAAAATACGCTTAATCGGTAAACAAACAGGAGTTAACAAGATTAACCTTAAATATGCCACAATCAAATTAAATAAGCAAGCAAAGAGTTAAAATAAAAATATTTACCAAAATTGTTTAATTAATACTTGTTTTACTAAATTAGTTATGCAATAATCAAATTTAGCATAAAAAATACACCTTAAAAAAAGGTGTAGATAAAATAGGCTAATTGGAGATGATTGGCGATCGCACTTTAGCTAAAACTGAAAATGTTTTATAAGTGAGATAGCCCAATCAATCTTGGTAGAATTGTAAGCGACCAATACCAATACTTTGGCTTTGAGTTGACGGCGAAGAGGTAAGCGCTGCTAACTCAAACAAATAAACTCCTTCGTAAATGGGATTGCGGAAAGGTCGCAAAGCAATTGTAACTGTTTGACCAGGCGCTAATGGCTGGTTAAATGTGACTGTGGTTGTTTGGTTTTGGCGATCGTTAGTGGCAAGCGCGATCGCTAAACTTTCTCCCTTGCGACCAGGTGTTCCCACGAAAGCATAGCTACCTTTTTCATCAAAGCCAATTTGTTCTAAACCTTGTCTTTGAGTAAAGGTAACTTTCTGTACAGGTTCCCTAGAATTAGCTGGTACTTGCAGGGTGAAATAATAGATAGCTTGCTTAACACCAATTGAATTAAAAGTTGTTGTTGTAGCAACTAAAAGTGGTGATTCAGCTAAAGCCATTGTCGCTGGAGAAAGAGGTAATAAACAGCATCCAGAAACGACAATAAATAAGGGTTTGACCCAATTCCGAATGTTTTTCATGTTTTTTGTAAATCAACTACCCTTTGCCAACTTTCAAATTAAGTAATCATCACCACCACAAACTTGGTACTGGTTGATTGACTCCCCAGACCTAGCTTGTATACTTCCGAACAGCCTGATTCACACCAGCCAGTGTAAGCACACCAGAGGTTAATCATCTGTTGCGAAATCAGGTTTCGACAACTTACCTAAAAGTTGGCTTTTTCAGTTCCCTCGTTTTTAAATATTAACACTTGATCTTATTATTTGATAGAAAAAACCTGTTATAACCTAATATTTGTAAGTTAACAAACCCGATAACTTTAGCGGTGATTGAATGTTTTAATTTAATTAAATCTATACTTATTCGATAATATTACTGGAGAATAACAAGTCAAATTGTAAATTTAAAAATGTTTTTTATATGAATATCTGTCTAAGGTAAGATTTTAATTAGCTATAATTTTGCCATACTTCAACATTAAGAATGGAGAAGCTGTTGATTGTTTAAAGCAGGGATTTTAAATAATTAACAGCTAATTAACTCAAGTCATTTAACAAAAATCAATTACCTGTCAACCTGATTAGAATTTAATGAAATTTTTATTTATTATCAACATTTAATAAATTTATACTTTACTAAAATAGTAAACAAAAACTATTTATCAAGAAAGCTTGACACAAAAAATGTAGCAAAAATAACTGTATAGTTCCAAACTGAACTATTAGACTCCTTGCTTGTTAGAAATCCTACCAATGAAGTAGAGATTTAAAAGCTTTACTACGCAATAAGTCTGTAATAAACGGTGTCCTTAAACAAGTAGATTAAGGAATAAATTACTTATCCTATAAACTTACTGAAATTAAATCTACAAAGCCTTAAAAACCCATTGACTCAGCTAAATATTTGTTTTAAAAGTCTAATAAGCTATTCAAAGCAAAATTTAAATCTGTCCAGAGAAGCAAATAGAGGAATTTACCATGATGATGATGATGACAAAATCCATGACTTCCGAAATGCAAACCTGTATGCAAGCTTTAATGGACTGTCAAAAAACTTGCATGGCAACCATGACTTACTGCATGACTAAAGGTGGTGAGTATATGGACATGACAATGATGGCGATGATGCGTGACTGCGCGGAAATGTGCATGATGTGTATGAACATGATGATGGGTGGTTCCGAATTCATGGCACGCACTTGTATGCTTTGCGCGGAAATGTGCGATCGCTGTGCGATGGCTTGCGAAATGATGCCTGATGATGAAATGATGATGGCTTGTGCAATGGCTTGCCGCAAGTGTGCCGAATGCTGTAAAACAATGGAAATGATGCCTACTATGTAATTTAATTAGCAGAATCTGGTTGGCAAATTAATAAGCAAGCGCTCAAACTAAAAATTTTTGGGCGCTTGTATTTCTCCTATTTCCATCATTTACAAGTTGCTCATTTTTGTACCTGTATATTGTGGTACCCAACCTTCAACATTGGCAAAGTAGCGCACCGCTTTAAAATGCAAAGTTGCAGAGGGACTAAACCAGTGCTCAACTTCAGTAGGAATGTGTAAATAATCCTGCGCTTCCATTAAAAGTTGTAGCTGACTACCATCAGGTTTGAGCAAACCAATAATCGCCTCTCCTGCTAATACATAGTAAGCTTCTGGGGCGTTGTGAGTATGGTAACGGCTGTAAGTTGTGATTAGGGTTTGCAAATTGGGTGAACCTGGATGTAAAACCAGCAAATCATTCCAAAGAAAACCTCCTTCTTGTTTGAGAAATTCAAATAAGCTGTTATGAAGCTCTAGAATTTCTCGCTTCTGGGTATCAGCTAACATATCTTGGTTCGGTAAGTCGGGAAACAGAAGCGCCGATCCGGGGTCAAAGTGTCTGAGTTGCATACCCACAGGTGTAATTTCACGCTCAATATCGCTTAAGTCGTGGTAAATGGAATTGTCTTCCAGCAAGAGTTTAGCCATCGGTCATTCAAATATAAAGCAATTATTAAGAGTCTGCGAAATTCGCATCGTCTATACTACTATTTTCCGATAGGTAAACTGTACTCGGACTGTCTCGTTACATCTCTTTACTATTTGAGGTCGATCGCTCAACGGCAGATTATCAAAAAGAAGCTGTAAAAACGTAATACACTACTCCAGTTCCCAAAAAAGTCACCGCCATACTAGAAAGAATCACCCAACGACCTGCTGGTTGGTAAAAATCGGCATCAATATCACGTCGGACTGCGAAAAAATGAAATGTAGAAAGCAAAACCGTCCAGACAACCTGGTGATGGTTGGAAGTTGGGTTTAACTTTCTCTTTAGTAGGTTTAGTAACTGTGTTACTAACAACAATTCACTATTTTTTCGTGCGTCGAGATATTGATGAAGATACCTACGAACCTGCCGATCGCTGGGTGACAATTTTCAGCATTGCCGTTACCCTATTAGCAACCGGAGTTATCTATTATGTTTTTACCTCTCCCTTAAACCCTAATAGCATAGTAGTAGCTGATTAAACGATCGCTTCTCATTTAAAAAAGATAGATTGTTACTACAAGTGTTTTTTATATTCAAATAAATAACTTATCAATAATAGTTATTAATGATAATTGAACTACGCCCTAGCTGAGGCTTAGTTCAATTATTGTTTGCATTTAATACTCAAATCGATCTTGTACCAAGGGAGGTTTTACCTCCCACATCTCGTTCCCAGGTTCAACCTGGGAACGAAAATAAAGGCTCCAATACTGCTCGGTTAAGAGTAGGGGCGTTCGCGTAGCGTGCCGGAGGCATCAGCATTCGGGCAGAAAATCTAGGTTTTCAGCCATAAATTTTGACCCGAATGCTTCGCCCCTACAAAGGGAAAAATTCTTAACCGAGAAGTATTGATAAAGGCTCTGCCTCCTAGTGCAAAATCTCAGTAATAAACATTTATGGCTGTAAGCCAGACAACTGAACGAATTCGTTAGTTAGAGTATCTAATTATACGAAATTCACACATTTTATTGGCAAATCATCTTGTATTTTCTGGAAGGCTATGACATAATCTTAAATGAAAACTACGGTAAGTCGCTCGATAAACAGTACTATAGAATGCCTGCCTAAAAACACCAAAATTTGTTCAATTCTCTAGATCCTTTAAAGTAGACACGGAAAACTCTTGGGGCTAACTGAGAACAACGCTGTTAGTGCAATAGGTAGGCATTTTTTTTTCTAATCAATCTTTCGCTAGTTACAACTAACCTGATAAGTGCAGTTGTTGAGAAAGACACAGAAGAATATTTAGTGTTGACCGCTATCGCTCCTGTTAAAGATGGGAAATTGCAACAAATATCTTTTTCCCATCTTTCCTAAAAAACTAAAGTCAACTTGTGGAGTTTTTTGAATGGTTAGTACGATTCCTAACTACGATCCAACTTTATTTCAAGGTGCTGCTTGGTATTATGCGCGTTACCGATCGAAATACCCGAAAGCCTTATTTGATTTATTGGCAGATATCTTTAAACTTGATGGCACAGGAAGACTACTTGATTTAGGTTGTGGTGCAGGATTGATTGCTATTCCTTTTCGCGATCGCTTTGCTGAAGTAGTTGCAGTTGATCCAGATGCAGAAATGCTTAAAGAAGCTGAAGAACAAGCGAGAAATTTGGGAGCAAATAATATTATCTGGGTTCAAGATCGAGCCGAGTCTATTTCTCCAGATTGCAGTGATTTTCGCTTAGCAACATTGGGACGTTCTTTTCATTGGATGCAGCGAGAATTAGTATTAGAAAAACTTTATTCCTTGCTATCGGATGACGGAGGAATTGCAATTATTAAAACCAGTGATGATCCTTGGCATAGCGAACATCCTTGGAAGCAAACTGCGATCGCAGTAGTAAAACGTTGGCTAGGCGAACAGCGGCGCACAGGAAAAGCCGGACAAGGACTATGGAAATCCTTAGAAATTCCCCATGAAGAAGTCTTAGCAAAATCAAAATTCCCGCGCTACGCCAACTACGAAATTAAATTTGAGCAATCTTGGACAATAGATTCATACTTGGGTTATATTTATTCAACCGCTTTTGCCTTACCATCATTCTTTGGTAAAAATCGGGAAAAGTTCCAGGTTGATTTAAAAGAATCCCTACTAAAAATTGAACCATCAGGCAAATTTACCGAAGAACTTTCAGTCACCGCTCTAATTGCTTGGAAGCAATAAGCATCTAACAAGAGTGCAAAAATTTAGGATTTTCTAACCACAAATAAACATAGATAAAGCAATTCCTCCATCTCTTCTCTGGAGTGTTCTCTGCATCTCTGTGGTTCAAAAAAATCTATAACCCCTTCATCTAAAACAGAAAACACCAACAACCGATGATTTCAAAAATTAAAATTCCCCGTCGTCATTTCGTCAAAGTTGTATTACCCGGTTTAGCAAGTTTATCCACTACCTTAATCTTAGGAAGTTGTGGCACATCAAACCAAAATGCCACAACTTCCACTGCTCCAAATAGCCCAGATAATAACACAAATCCTGTTAATGCCAATACCACTGGAATTCAGACTAAAGTCATTCACATGGGATATCAACAAGCAGGAGATTTAGTTAGAGTTACAGGTGTATTAGAAAAACGCTTAGAACCTTTGGGTATTAAAGTGGAATGGGCGCAATTTGCCCAAGGGCCACAACTTATGGAAGCCATGAATGTTGGCAAAATTGACATAGGTTCTGTTGGGGAAACTCCACCAATATTCGCACAAGCTGCGGGTGCCCAAATTGTCTATTTAGTTGGACAAAAAACTACTCCTGAAACTGGCAGAGGAAGCGTAATTGCTGTTCCACCCGAATCTCCTATTAAGACAGTAGCAGACATTAAAGGGCAAAAAGTTGTATTTCAAAAAGCTTCTGCTTCCCACTATTTTATCCTCAGAGCTTTAGAAGATGTCGGTTTGCAATACAGTGATATTCAAGTTTTAAGTATGCCAAATGTAGAAGCGCGGGGTGCATTTATTGAAGGAAACATTCCTGTTTGGGTAACAGGAGATCCTCATCTTGCCCTAGCAGAAAAATTGGGTAGAGTGCGGATACTTCGTGATGCAAGAGGGATTGATTCGCCTGGTGGGTATTATATTGGACGCAGACAATTTGCTCAAGAAAATTCTGAATTACTCCGAATAGTAATTGAGGAAATTGACAAAATTGAACAATGGGCAGAGGCAAACCCTCAAGAAACTGCCAAGCTAATTGCACCGGAACAGAAATTAGAATTAGATGTGATGCAAAAAGTGATCGATCGGCGTACCTTTGGCAGAAGGGCAATTAGTTCAGAACTAATTCAGCAACAACAAAAAGTTGCTGATTATTTTTATAGAAATGGCTTACTACCCAAACCGCTTAATATTCAAGAAGCTATGCTCACCACAGAGCAATATGCCGCAATTACTCCTGCAACTATCAGCCAAAAATAGCTTTATATCTAAAGGTGAAAAATGAGCATTCAAAACACAGTATCTACCTGGAATGAATTGTTAGAAACTGCCCGAAAAAATACCTCAGCCCGACGAGTACGTAGACCAGGACAAACACCTTCTACTGCTCCGATACCTAGCAGTTTGCATAAACTTCCCCCTGATACCGCACCGCCAGTATTACTCTACCGTGATACTAACTCTTGGTGTCCTTTTTGTGAAAGAGTTTGGTTCGCCTTAGAAGAAAAGGAAATTCCCTTTGAAACAGAGTTTATCGACCTAAGTAACAAACCTAAATGGTATACAGATTTAGTTCCCACAACTCTTGTCCCTGCCGCAAAAATTGAAGGCAATTTAGTTTATGAATCTAAGGATATTCTCCTAGCTTTAGAAGAGCGATTTAAGGATAAACCACTACTACCCGAAAATCCAGAAGAAAATGCGATCGCAAAACAGTGGATTGAAGATGCTGAAACTAGCGGGTTTAGAGATTGGGATATCAAGTATCAGGAGACTTGGTGAAAGTTTCTGGTGTCTTGGAAAAAAGACTGCAACCTTTGGGAGTGAAAGTGGAATGGCTACAATTTGCTCAAGGTCCGCAGATGATGGAAGCAATGAACGTTGGGCGGATTGATCTCGGATTTGTTGGGGAAACACCTCCCATCTTTGCCCAAGCCGCAAGTAGCCCAATAGTTTATGTTGTAGGTTCAAGAATAACTCCAGAAACTGGCAAAAATAGTGTAATCGCTGTTCCCCCCAATTCGCCAATTAAAAGTGTACGAGATATCAAAGGGCAAACAGTAGTTTTTCAAAGAGCATCTGCTTCCCACTATTTCATCATCAGGGCTTTGGAAGAAGTTGGTTTGAAAATTTCCGATGTCACCGTCAAGAGTCTACCAAACGTAGAAGCCACTGCACCTTTCATCCAAGGTAGGATTCCCGTCTGGGTGACAGGAGATCCCTATTACGCTATGGCAGAAAAAGCTGGGAAAATTCGAGTGATTCGGGATGCCCGAGGAATCAATTCTCCTGGTGGCTATTATGTTGCGTACAAGCCCTTTGCCGTAGAAAACCTAGCTCTGCTGAAAATCGTGATTGAAGAGATTGACAAAATTGAGCAATGGGCCGCTCGAAACCGCCCACAAGCAGTAAAACTGCTTGCACCTGCCCAGAAGATTGATGAAGATCTCATGGCACGAATTATCAACCGTCGCACTTTTGGACGCAGAGCCATTACTCCAACCTTGCTCAAGGAACAGCAAAGAGTTGCTGATCTTTTCTTCCAGAACAAGGTCATCCCCAAACCTGTTAACGTTACCGATGCAGCACTAACATCTGCTCAGTATGCGGCACTTACACCTAATAGCATTAGCCAAAGTTGACCTATTCCCTTGATAAAAATCTAGGGAACTCTCAACCGGGACAAGGGAACAAAGGAACAAGGGGTATTGCCTGTTCCTTGTTTCCTGTTCTTTGTACTCGCACAGACCGATCGCCATCAACCACTTACAATTGGGGAATCAATTTCTCGCTTAATCCAACAGCTGATCTGCGATACCCGAAAAGAATACCATATCGACCCCAAGATACAAACGCTACCGCAGACAATAAGGGCATTAGGAGCACCCATCACCTGTGCTAAACTGCCAGCCAATAAATTTCCAAAGGGCATCATTCCCACCATTGCCAGGGCATAGAAACTCATAACGCGACCACGCTTGTCGTCTGGTACGAGAGTTTGAATAATCGTATTAGTGCTGGTAATTTGCAGAATTCCGAAACCTCCAACCATCACTAGTGTCAGCAAGGATAGCCAGAGTTGTCTAGACAGAGCAAATGAGATCAAACTCACTCCGATCGCAGCTTGTGCTACCCTAATTAGCCGTTCTAATCCCAAAATGCCGCGTCGCATACTCAGGTAGAAACAGGCGCATAAGGAACCGATCGGTCCTGCCATCCCCAGTGCTGCCATTGTGGTAGCATGACCGTGTAAAATTTCTGCCGCAAAGATCGGTAGTACAGCAATGTAGGAGATGCCAACTAAGCCATGTAATGCCAACATTAGCAGAATGATGCGAATTGGTTGCATAGTATTGACATATTGGAAACCTTCACGCAATTTCAGCCAGGTATCATTCTCAGTCGTGACTGGTGGAGATTTGGGTGGCATTTGCATTGCTTTGAGCGTCACGATCGCCGCAATATAACTCAATGTGTCGTAAAGAAAACAGTATTTCACACCAAGAGTAGCAATTAAAATCCCACCGATCGCAGGCCCTAACACTAATGATGAACTCAACATCACCGAGTTGAGCGCGATCGCATTGCCCCAGTCTGTGCGATCGTCCACCGTTTCCGTCACAATTGTATGGCGAATGGGCATATCCAAACCTTTCAACATCCCATTCAAAATACTCAGGATCAATAGTGACCCAAAGCCGATCGTGTCTAGAAACGTAAGCGCGGTTAGGGTTGCAGAGACACCGATCCCTAAAACTTGCACCAACATCAATAAATCACGCCGACTCCAGCGGTCAGCTAACACACCGGAAAACGGAATTAACAATAAAGTTGGCAGAAATTGTAAAAATCCAGCTAATCCGAGTAACCAGGCGGACTTTGTTAAATCATAGATCAGCCAGGGAATAGTCAACTGCTGAGTCATAAATGTGCCTGACATGGACAGCAGTTGTCCCCCGAAAAAGAGGCGAAAGTTGCGCCATTTGAAAGCAGGTAAGCGTTGGTAAATAGTTCTGCTTACCTGTTCACCCAGTTGTCCATACCAATACTGCATAATAATCGCTAAAGTTGATTACTTAAAATTTAGAACTCAAAACTTTCCCCTATTCCCTGTTCTCCGTTCGCTGACACTCACATCTTGCACCACTCCCAAAATCTGCCTGGGACTCAAGTCCCACCGCGAGTAGCGAAACTCCTCGCGAGAGAGGACTAAAATATTTGAAATTAAAAGCTTTCAGTCCACTTTAGTGGACTTGAGCTATTAGCCTGGGACTTGAGTCCCAGGCGAGCTAAAACGACAGGTGCAAGATCTGAGTTACACCTTAAATTGCTCATCTACAGGAACTCGATAGCCATTAGCAAGACGATTCGTGGTGTTCGCTGTAGCTATGATTGCCAGCAACTCTCCAAACATTGCCTCGTTCATGCCTTTTGCGTGTGCCGCCGCTGTGTGAGAAGCGATACAATATTCACAGCCATTGGTAACGCTGACAGCAATGTAAATCAGTTCTCGCGTCAGAGGATCGAGTTCACCAGGGCTAGTCATTACTTCCTTGAGCGTTTCCCAAGTGCGACGTAGCGTAGGTGGATGTTGAGCGAGAGCTTTCCAAAAATTGTTGATGTAGTCCGTTTGGCGAGTTGCGCGGATATCGTCATAAACTGCTCGAACTTCTGCGCTGGCATCGTCGTATTCGATCAGATTGCTCATAGGTAAAACTTTAAAGATCAAAGATGAGGCGATTATATTAGTAACCTGACGATTACTGCCTGCCATTCGGAAGCTGCGTCACTCGAAATTCCGAATTTTGGGGAGGCTCAATAGCAGCTTCTGTATGGGGAGTATTGTCTGGAACCCAACTGTAGGGGATTGGCTGCGCCCTATAAACCCAATTGACTGATACTTCCCGATCAAAATCAAGCTTTTGACGACTGTAGTAGGGATTGACATATTCCCAGACAATTTCACCGGATGGCGTGACCTGAAACAAACGTCCAGTCATGCCCTCGTCAATCAAGGTATTTCCATTTGGGAGCCGTCGAGCACTGGAAATGAATGAACTATAGAATCCCCAGGAAGGCTGATCCGAATCAATTCCAGTATACTGCCAGACGATAATCTTCGTTTGGGGATCGATCTCCAGAATTCGTGACCCTGGTTCGACACTGAGTCGGGTGGGTGGGAACCCTGAAGGTCCCTCATTATCAAAGACGAGCAAATTTCCCGCACCGGGCAACCCTTGAGGAATGAGGTGGGCATCATGCTGTCCACTGGTTTGATCCACAGGGCGGGGGGTAGAAAGGCTGAATCTGGGTCGCAGGGAGGTTCTGGCAACCGCAGTCGCCTCCTGGGTTTGCTGATTTTCAGTCAGATAGTCGGGGCCAAGTCGCCAGACGATCTTACCTGTTTGCTTGTCGATGATGGCGATAAAGCTGATTTCGCGAGAGTCAATCACAATATTATCTGGGGCGAAACGTTTGTCTCCCGCGTCGAACCAAGGGTTGGGGCCGACGGGTTGCATATCATTGAGGGTCAAAAAGCCACCAAATTCCTGTTTACTGGAACTATACGCCTGACGGAGAAGGGCACGCCCTCGTGGAGAAATGCCAAATTCATTCAGGTGGTCGCCAGCTGTCCAACTCCAGACGATTTCACCGTCCTTGGAGACTTCCACAATTTTTTGATCGGCGATCGCCCGATCGCTGACACCTGCAACCCGATGCTCAATGGTTGTCAGAAGCAGAGTATTTCCATTCGGTAGACGACTAATATCGTGATTCTGACAAGCTCTTCCACCGGGAGCTTGAGTTCCCCAGCGCCAAACAACGGTACCGTTCCAATCCAGTTCGCCAACTTCCTGATTCGCGAAGATGTCGCCAAAGGGGGAGATGCCGTTTTCGAGTTGAACCAGGATATGCCCCTTCTCACCATTGGTTTGTGCTGGGTCGAGCATTTCTGGTGGGAAGCCGAACTTGTTCCAGCGGTGGACTTCGTTGCCATCCATGTCAATCAGGTGGGTGTTGCCGTCCGGGGCACTGAATAACACATAGCTGTTGTATGCCCGCACAGGATCGTAGATAGTTGTGCCTGTGGGGAAAACGCTGGGTAGAGCGATCGCGTTACCAGTCGCGATATTGACTAGGGCAACTGATAGCAGCAATAAAGCAGCTAATCGCAAAATAATGTTTCTCAGGCGAGGCAATATTGATTTCAACATCATTATTAAAATTACTGAAAGGTTCTGTCTCTAACCAGCGAATTGCTTATAGCAGTCTTTCTCATGGCTCTGTATCCTGCCAATAAGCTACTTCACCAGGTTTGTGTCGTTGGACGAATCAAAATTTCATTTACATTAACGCGGGGAGGTTGGGTGACGGCATAGACGATCGCAGCAGCAATATCTTCACTTTCTAAAGGTGTAATCGATTTGCGGCGTTCCTCACTGCGTTGTTTAGAGATCGGATCGCTAATATTGTCGTTAATTTCAGTGTTGACCATTCCCGGCTCAATAATTGTTACTCGAATATTCTGCGACGATACTTCCTGCCGCAACACTTCGGAAAAGGCATTCACGCCCCATTTCGTCACATTGTATCCACCTACGCCCACCCGGACTGTACGACCCGCAACCGAAGAAATATTTACGATATGTCCTGCTCCCTGTGCTTGTAGAATTGGTAACACCGCATGGGTAACGTTCATTAAAGCAATCACATTCAGGTCAATCATCCGTCGCCAATCAGCAGGGTCAGAATTGGCAATCTCTCCTAATAAAGCAATCCCGGCATTATTAACGAGAATATCAATTTGTCCCCAGGTGGTCTTGGTTTTGTCTACAATTGTTTGGATTTGGGCTTCATCGGTAATGTCAGCGACGATCGCCAACGCCTCACCCCCCGCAGCGGCAATCTTTTGTGCCAATGCTTCTAGGCGATCGGCCCGACGCGCCACTAGCGCCACCTTAGCACCTTCTGCTGCTAGTGCGATCGCAGTTGCCTCACCAATACCTGCGGAAGCCCCAGTAATAATTGCCACTTTTCCATCTAACTTGCCACTCATGACCTGACTCCAAATTAAGAACGATTGAAAACAAAAAAATATCAACGATGCTTACAGCATCGCTAAATAGGAGCTAGTTATTCAACGCCTCTGGCTCCCCATTCACCGCCAATGTCAAACTCTGACTAATCGTAAAAGGTCATGAGACATCTTGCAAAAATAGACAATCTCTATGTTTTCATCTGTGTCCATCTGTGTTTATCTGTGGATATCTGTGGTAAAAAACCAAGATTTCGGACTTTTGCAAGAAGTCTATGGAATTGGCGATATGCCTACGGCACGCTGGCGCGATCGACGTAAGCAGAATCGAACTCAGGCAGAAACTCCAACCAGTTCAGGTGATGTTGTCTCCTGAGTGAACTGATTCACTGGACGAGACAGACCCAGATTCTCCCGCAATGTGCGACCTTCATATTCGGTGCGGAACAGTCCCCGCCGTTGCAGTTCTGGAATTACATGATCCACAAACTCCGTCAACCCACCTGGCAGATAGGGCGGCATAACGTTAAATCCATCTGCACCACCATTGCGGAACCACTCTTCCATTTTGTCAGCAATCTGTTCTGGAGTGCCGACCACCTGCCAATGTCCCCGTGCGCCTGCGATCGCCTCATACAATTGTCGAATAGTTAAATTCTCTTTTTGAGCGAGTTCCACCAACAATTTTTGACGACTTTGATGCAATTCCGTGTGCGGGATCTCTGGCAGAGGCCCATCCAAGGGATATTTTGACAGATCAATTTCCCCCAACATTCCTGTCAGCAGACTTAAACCGACTTGGGGATGAATCAAAGCCTGAATTGCAGCGAATTTTTCCTTGGCTTCCTGCTCCGTACTACCAATTACCGGGAAAATTCCTGGCATAATTTTAAGTTGATCAGGATAGCGACCATACTTCGCCAATCGCCCTTTGACATCAGCATAAAACGCCTGAGCATCAGCTAAAGTCTGTTGTGCAGTAAAAATTACTTCTGCGGTTTGCGCCGCCAGATTTTTACCATCCTCCGACGAGCCAGCCTGAACGAGTACCGGATAGCCCTGAATTGGACGGGCAACATTCAACGGCCCTTTGACAGAAAAATGCTTCCCTTTATGGTCAGGAACGTGCAACTTATCTCGATCGAAGTAAACACCAGATTCCTGATCCCGCAAAAAGGCATCATCTTCCCAGCTATCCCATAACTTAGTCACCACTTCGACAAACTCAAGGGCGCGTTCGTAGCGCGGCGCATGATCGGGGTGTTTGTCTAGATTGAAGTTGCGAGCTTCAGCAGTGGAGGCAGAGGTGACGAGATTCCAGGCTGCTCGTCCGCCACTTAAATAATCGAGGGAAGCAAACTTACGGGCGAGGTGAAACGGTTCATTGTAGGTCGTCGATACCGTTGCCACTAAACCAATATGCTCCGTGACAACAGACAATGCCGATAACAATGTCAATGGCTCAAAGTGAACCAGATGCCCAGTGCGGCTTAATACTTCTGTTCCCCGCTCGCGGTCGCGCACAGCAACGCCATCGGCAAAAAAGATCATGTCAAATTTCCCTCGTTCTGCGGTCTGGGCAATCTGACGAAAATGGTCGAAACTCAGCCCTCCATCTGCCCTAGCCTCTGGATACCTCCAGGAGGCTAAGTGATGTCCAGAACTCATTAGAAAGGCACCAAGTCTGAGTTGTTTTGGTTGGTTACTCATAATTTTACGACTCCTCTACATAAAACCAAAGAAGTTATTTATTTTTGCCAAAACAGGTTGTTTGATGAGAAACAAACTGTTAGAGTATCTAATCAATAGGATTATTGTCCGATAAACCTACCGATTTAGTCAAGATTAAAATGACTTAAAGTTGAGGATTGGATAAAGGAGTTGATTTTATGGCTAAAGATTGGTTTGAATGGCACGAACTTTACCAAACAGAAGACGTTTTACAACAGCGATTGGAAATCGTGCGGAAATATATTTCTGACAGTTTAGATGCTGCAAGTGAGGGAACGATTCAAGTTGTGAGTGCCTGTTCTGGTGATGGGCGTGATTTATTGGGTGTATTGGCAACTCATCCTCGTGTTAAAGATGTAAGAGCGAGGTTGGTAGAACTTAATCCACAACTGGTAGAACGTGGTAGAGAAGCGATCGCGCAACTAGGACTCACAGAGCAAATCGAATTTATCAATGGTGATGCCACCCTTACCTCTTCCTTTGCAGGTGCAGTTCCCGCAGATGTAGTGATTACCTGTGGCATATTTGGCAATTTACCAGACGAAGAAGTACTCCAACAACTAATTCGTAACCTCCCTTACTTCACCAAAAAAGGTGGTTTTGTCCTTTGGACAAGGGGACATCGTGATGGAGTCAACTACTCAGAAAGAGTGCGTCAGATATTCCAAGAAAGTCAATTTACCGAAGTTGATTTTCAACTTACAGCAACCGGAAATATGGGCATTGGCAGACATCGCTTTGAAGGTCAAACCCTTTCAGAACCGATCGATGAGCAGTTCTTTGTATTTACAGGAAACCCCGAAAAAGCTGGTTTATTAGTTTCACCATCCTAACCCAAAGTCAGAAGGCTCCAAGCGAAGAAAAGAGTAATTAACTCAAACTAGTTAGACTCTTCCTTCTTCTTTGTTCGTGTCCTTCGCGTCTTACGCGCTACGCGCACGCTACGCGATCGCGGTTCAAAAAAAATCTCTAATCCATATCAAAGGAAAAAAAAGTGTTTATTAACAGCAAAGAAGAACTGTTATTAACTACCGATGTTCTAGTAATTGGAGGAGGGCCTGCGGCAGCATGGGCAGCGTATGCAGCAGCAGCTCAAGGTGTCAAAGTAATAATTGCCGATAAAGGCTTCCTGGGTACAAGCGGTGCAGCCGCAGCCAGTGGCAATGGTATTATGGCTCCTTCTCCAGAAGATTGGGACAAAGTTTTGTGGGAACGCTATCGCATAGCGAAAAACCTAGCTAACTTACGTTGGATCGAGCGAGTCCTTGAAAAAACTTGGCTTAGTTTGCCTCTTCTAGAAGAGTGGGGTTATTGTTTTCCCAAAGAGAACGGAGAATCTGTACGCCAGAGTTTTTATGGGCCTGAATATATGCGCGTACTTCGGAAAAACCTCTTGCGTGTCGGTGTGCAAATCCTCGACCAAAGTCCAGTTCTAGAGCTTTTATTAGCTGATGATGGCTCAGTGGCAGGTGCAAGAGGTGTTCAAAGGCAACAGCATCGGGCTTATACCGTTCGTGCTGGTGCGGTTGTCATGGCGAATGGCGGCTGTGCATTCTTGAGTAAAGCACTCGGTTGCAATACCAACACGGGCGATGGAATGCTGATGGCAGTGGAAGCTGGAGGCGAACTCTCCAGTATGGAAGCTTCTAATCACTATGGGATCTCGACTGCTTTTAATGCCACAGTGACGCGGGGAGTTCCCTTTGGTTGGGCTAGTTACACGGATGAAGCAGGTAACGATCTCGGTGGTTATATCAATGGTCGTCGCGATCCCTCGTTCCTTCCCAACGCGCTGCTCAAAGGGCCTGTTTATGCCCGTTTGGATCGAGCCACGCCTGAAGTTAAGGCAGTGATTGAAAAGTCCCACTTCATCGCTTTTCTACCTTACAAGAAAGCGGGTATCGATCCTTACAAGGAGCGAGTACCTGTAACCTTAGTCTTTGAAGGTACGGTTCGGGGTACAGGTGGAATTCGGATTATTAATGATAGTTGCGCTACAAAAGTTCCTGGACTTTACGCAGCTGGGGATGCTGCATCCCGTGAGTTAATTGCAGGTTTGGCTTCTGGTGGTGGTGGGCCAAATGCAGCCTGGGCAATCTCGACGGGACAATGGGCGGGAGAAGGCGCAGCTGCCTTTGCTAAGATTCTCGGCGCTCATGCTCATGAACGAGTGGCGTATCCTGCGGGTCAAGCGGGACTCAGATCCAAGTTTCCCACCCCAGAAACTTTTGATAGTGATGCGATCGCCCAAGCCGTACAAGCCGAAGTATTCCCCTTAGAAAAAAATTACTTCCGCTCTGAGCAAAAACTTTTGGATTCTCTCGCTAAATTAGAAAGGCTTTGGGAGCAGGTACAAGGAAATCCGAAACAGGATACAGTCCGCGATGTAGAACATTCTCGCCGAGCGGCTGCTCTGACAGCGGTAGCGCGATGGGCATATTTTAGTGCTCTACATCGTCAAGAAACGCGCAGCGAACATATCCGCGTGGACTATCCTCAAACCGATCCGAATCAGCGTTATTACCAGGCAACAGGCGGTTTAGATCGGCTTTGGGTGAGACGGGATTGGATTAAGGATGCGATCGCAACTCCACCAGCACCAACCACTCAAACCACACCCTCTGTATCAAAACTGTAGCAGGAGCAGTATTATGATTGAGCTTGTGAGTCATAAACTTTGTATCAATTGCAATGTGTGTGTCCAAGTTTGTCCCACCAATGTTTTTGATTCTGTTCCCAATCAACCACCCGCGATCGCTCGACAGGAAGATTGTCAAACTTGTTTTATGTGCGAGGCTTATTGTCCTGCGGATGCGCTCTATGTTGCGCCCCAATCAAATACCAACATTGCAGTTGATGAGGATGATTTAATCGAAAGCGGCATCATGGGCGAATACCGTCGCACCTTGGGCTGGGGATATGGGAGAAAAAACAACAGTGAATTAGATCCTGCTTATAAACTGCGCCAACTACCGCGCCCTTATCAAAGCTAATCGAGGTTACTAATCAAGAATCTGCTCTCCCAGACAACAAGATATGAATCATCTTTGCGTCATTTTTGATTTGGACGGAACGTTAGTTGATAGTGAGAAACTATATGATATTAGAAGTGGCAATTTTAGAAATTCAGCCTGGTTTGGCTCAAGAGTTTGAAACTACGTTCAAAACTGCTTCACCTATCATTGCTTCGATGTCGGGATATATTTCTCACGAACTTCAACGCTGTATCGAAACACCAAATCGTTATATTTTGTTGGTTCGTTGGCAAACCTTAGAAGACCACACTTTTGGATTTAGGCAATCTAAGAAATATGAGCAATGGCGAACCCTCCTGCATCACTTTTATGAACCCTTCCCAACAGTGGAACATTACGAAGTTGTTCAATTTAATTAAGGATTACTAACATGACTCAAACTCAATGGACTGCGGTTGATGACTATATCACCGATTTGCTGATCCCCTCTGATTCGGCGCTAGATGCTACGATTCAATCGACGATCGATGCCAACTTACCCAAAATCAATGTTGCTCCGAACCAAGGCAAACTGTTACATATCCTGGCTCAAATTCAAGGCGCACGAAGGATTTTAGAACTAGGAACATTGGCTGGCTACAGTACAATCTGGCTGGCACGGGCGCTTCCTCCTGGCGGTAAACTAATCACCCTAGAAGCTAATCCAAAACACGCTGAAGTTGCTCGTCAAAATATCGATCGCGCCGGACTAAGCAAAATTGTGGAAATTCGCATCGGTGCAGCATTAGACACATTGCCACAGCTTGCTAACGAAGGTCAAGCCCCCTTCGATTTCGTCTTCATTGATGCTGACAAAGTAAATATCCCCGACTATTTCAAATGGGCGCTTAAACTAACTCGACGTGGCAGTGTAATTATTGTTGATAATGTCATCCGTAAAGGAGCAGTTATTGAGGCGGATAGTAACGATGAAAATGTCCAAGGAGTGCGTAAATTTAATAGGCTACTAGCAGTAGAAACCAGAGTTAAAGCAACAACTATTCAAACAGTTGGCAGCAAGGGTTATGACGGGTTAACTATTGCACTCGTAATCGCTGATTAAATTGTATGTGGCGTAGGGATAATTCATGAATTATCCCTCTATCAGATCGAAATTTTAAAGGTAGTTTTATGACTAATCTCGCGCTTTCTCAGAATCAAAAAACTATTCAAATCGACCTATTAGCTAAAGAAACTACGATCGCTCTAATCATTAAGATAATCGGTCTAAGTCTAACCTACTTGCTTCAAATTTTCCTCGCCAAGTGGATGGGTAGAACTGAATATGGCATCTATGAATTTGTGATGTCTTGTTCATTACTGTTAGCAATTCCCGCTGGTTTAGGTTTACCGCATACAGTTCTGCGGTTGATTCCAGAGTATCGAGTCAAACAAGATTGGCAAAGATTACATGGAGTAATGCGAGGGAGTTGGTTGTTAACGGTGTTGGCAAGCTTGGGACTGGTTGCGATCGCCATTGCCAGCATTATGATTATCAATCATTTTCATCACTTTATCTATGCCACACCACTTCTATTTGGGATGGGACTTGTTTTACTTCAAGCCTTACAAAGTTTACAGGAAGAAACAGCTAGAGCAATGGAAGATATTCCCTTAGCTTTTATACCATCTCAAATTATTTTCCCCCTCTTAGTTTTGGGGAGTGGATTTCTGCTGCTACAAACGCATGAGGATCTTACAAGTCTTCCGATGATTGAAATTGCAACTTTCATGTTTCTTATAATTGTAGGATTTCAATTAGGGATTTTGTGGCAAAAATCAAAGCAGGAGTTTGTACCAAATAAACCTATTTATGATTATCGTGAATGGTTAGGGATTGCTTTGGTTTTATTAATTCAACAGGCATCATCCGGTATTTTAAGTCAGACTGATACAGTAATGATTGGGTCTTTAATCGGCCCCGAATCAGCAGGTATTTACAACGCAGCAGTTAAAACTTCTTTATGGACGAGTTTCGTTCTACAAATTGTCAATATGGTAGCTGCGCCAATGTTCACAACTTTATATACACAAGGAGATATGGCGGGATTACAAAAAGTTGTTTCCCGCGTGACGATTTGGATTTTTTATCCGACGATCGCGATCGCTCTTTGTTTAATAACTTTCACCCAACCAATTTTAAGCCTCTTTGGTTCAGGGTTTATTGCTGCTAATTGGTCACTCAAAGTCTTAGTTTTTGGACAACTCATAAATGCTTTGTGTGGCTCTGTTGGTTATTTAATGATTATGACAGGGCATCAAAACCAATCATTTCGAGTAATTTTTTGTAGTGCCTTGCTCAATGTTGTTTTAAATGCTATCCTGATTCCGATTTTGGGAATTGTTGGGGCTGCGATCGCCACTAGCTTTACCATGATAGTTTGGAATGTTTGGCTCAGTGTTTTAGTTGTTAAATATATTGGCGTGCGACCTTCAATTCTTTACAGTTTCTTTGAACCAGGTAGCCAAGGTAATTGACTAATTCAAAAGGTATCATCAATCTAAACTATGGCAAATTGGGAATTGATAATTTTTGATTGTGATGGGGTTTTGGTAGATAGCGAACCGATCTTAAATCGCATTTTTGCCGAAACCCTAACAGAAGCAGGATTCACAATTACATACGAAGAAGTCTGCCAAAAATTTGTCGGAAAATCATTGGCAACCTGTCTAGAGATTATTACCAAAACCTACGGAAGACCAATTCCTGCCAAATGGATTGAACGCTGCAAGGAACGAGAAATTGCCGCATTACAACGAGAACTCCAACCAACTCCAGGAATTGTGGCAACATTGGAGCAGATTACATTACCAAAATGTGTAGCATCAAATAGCAGTCATCGGCATATCCAGTTAGTTTTACAGTTAACTGGATTGCTACATCAATTTGAAGGAAAAATGTACAGTTCTTATGATGTCGATCGCCCCAAGCCCTTTCCCGATGTCTATCTCTATGCTGCTCGTCAAATGGGCAAGGCTCCAGAAAATTGTGTTGTGATTGAAGACTCAGTACCTGGTGTACAAGCAGGTTTTGCCGCAGGAATGACGGTGTTTGGCTATGCTCAACGTCGCAAGAATTCCTCGAAAGGGAAAATTGCTTTGCACCATGATGCCCTAATTGCAGCATGAGCAACGTTAGTTTTTGAAGATATGCAGCATTTACCTCACTTGTTGAGCGCAAATAAACCTAAAATATAAAAGCCAACCTCGAATTGAGCGAAAATTAAAGCGCTTAGTATTGAAAATCTTCTCTCATGGATGGCAGAGAGTTCTATTCCAGCTTAATTCGGTTACACATCCTGCACCATGCCGTGCAAGAACCTATTTTTGGCTTGGGCATCATTGAAGAGTTGGCTCGTCACGGGTATAAATTGAGTGCCGGAACGCTTTATCCAATGTTGCACGAAATGGAACGTAAAGGATATCTTTACTCGGTCGAAGAGCGATCGGGACGACAAAGCCGTAGGATGTATCGAGCCACACCATTAGGTAAAGTCGTACTAGAAGATGCCAAAGAAAAAGTGCGCCAACTATTTGGTGAACTATTTGAAGAATTCTGAATCAAACCTTTACGACAGGCTTTCCAAAAACTGTTTCAGGCTTGGTTGTTCTGTATTGATACCTAATTCCTGAGCTTTTACCAACACCTCTTCACGGTTCAGCTTGTTTCGCGTGGCAAAAGCAATCAGGGCTAAGGCATTAGCTCGTCCGCCTAACCCACAATGAAAATAAACTGGGGTAGGTAACGCTTCTAGTTCTGAAAGTACTTTTGCGGTTCGTTCGTCGTCCGCTTCGGTTGATTTTAGAGGAATATGGGCATACTTCAGACCAGCAACTTCAGCTTGTTGCTGTTCATCACTCAAAAATCCGGTTTCATCTGGAAAACGGAGATTAATAACCGATTTGAAGCCTTCTGCGGCAAGCTGTTGCAAATCTTCTGGTGTTGGTTGTCCACCAGCTGCGATCGTCTCATCAACCTTTTTGATCTCACTCATAAATACCCTACTTTTCCGCTCAAGATACCGTTGTTTTTCTGCCTGAATTATAGCAGAATTATAGATAATGATATAGAAATTCGTTATCGAAATTCGATATAGTGATTCTGCTGTTT
The DNA here is from genome assembly GCF_041929345.1 of Floridaenema aerugineum BLCC-F46. Classification (NCBI taxonomy): domain Bacteria; kingdom Bacillati; phylum Cyanobacteriota; class Cyanophyceae; order Aerosakkonematales; family Aerosakkonemataceae; genus Floridanema; species Floridanema aerugineum. The sequence goes on along the minus strand of NZ_JBHFNQ010000214.1, from coordinate 31,615 downwards.
TTTGGCTTAATTTCACGAGAGGTTTAGTGTCCTGTGGAAACAGAAAATTCAGTTGCTTATGCTGAGCTTAATCCCTACCAACGGAGACAGCGCCTTTTTGAATTAGCTGCTGTTTTTCTGCGACTAGGAACGATCGCCTTTGGGGGACCTGCCGCACACATCGCCATGATGGATGATGAAGTAGTGAAACGCCGCCAGTGGATGAGTCGAGAAAGATTGTTAGATTTGTTGGGTGTCACCAATTTGATTCCAGGGCCTAACTCAACAGAACTGGCAATTCACATTGGCTACGAACGAGGGGGATGGAAAGGTTTGCTCGTCGCAGGTAGCTGCTTTATCTTGCCTGCAATGTTGATTGTCTGGACACTGGCTGCGATTTATGCTCGTTATCAAACAGTGCCTCAAGTTGAGTGGCTGTTGTACGGTATTAAGCCTGTAATCATTGCCATTGTGTTGCAAGCAGTGTGGCAGTTGGGGAAAAAGGCTGCCAAAGATGTGCCGACTATAGTTGCTGGAATTGTAGCGATCGCTGCTTATTTTGCCGGGTTAAATGAAATTCTATTACTGGTGGTAGTAGGAATTGGTGTAATGGCAGTGAAAAATTGGCAACGACGGGGAAACTTGCTAGGAGCATTTATACTGCCGTTATCAGGGACTTTCGCACAGGTTGGTAGTGTAACCGCAACAACTACTTCTGTGACCTGGGTAAATGTATTTCTGTTCTTTCTCAAAATTGGTAGTGTTCTTTACGGCAGTGGCTACGTATTACTAGCATTTCTGCAACAAGATCTGGTGGAACGTAATCATTGGTTGACATCGCAGCAACTCTTAGATGCAGTAGCCATAGGTCAGTTTACACCGGGGCCAGTATTTACGACGGCAACCTTTATTGGTTACTTGTTGGCAGGTAATGCAGGGGCGATCGCAGGAACTATTGGCATTTTTCTACCTGCGTTTGTGTTAGTCTGGGTTGTCAATCCTTGGGCTTCTAAATTGCGTTCATCGCCTTGGGCAAGTGGCTTTTTGGATGGAGTCAATGCGGCATCCTTGGGACTCATGGCAGGCGTTAGTTGGACTCTTGGACGGGCGGCTTTGATTGATTGGTTGACAGTTATAGTGGCAATTGCTAGTGCGATCGCAGTATTTCGCTTCAAAGTGAACTCTGCCTGGTTAGTCCTTGCTGGTGCAATTCTCGGCTTTGCGTTTCAGTTTTTTAGAGGTTAGGAAATAAAGGCGTTGCGTAAGGTCAGAAATTTTCTCTATTAGGCTATCGTCTAAGACAGGACATTTTGGTGAGGGAAGGGAACTCCTGAACAGGGAACTCTTAACAGATTTGTTACGCTTGATAGTTGGTAGCACTCTTTCACAGGAGGTTGACAAGACAATATGGTGCAAGTCAAGATTTACGGTTTGAGAGAACAGCTTGATCCTATCAAGCAAAAACTTTCCGATATCATACACTCTTGTTTAATTGATGCACTCCAGTATCCAGCAGATAAACGCGCTCATAGATTTTTTCCACTTGATGCCTCAGATTTTTACTATCCTGTTGGAAGAACTGAACGTTACACAATTATCGAATTTAGCATGATTGAGGGACGTAGTATTGAAGCGAAGAAAAAGTTAATTGCTCTGTTATTTGAACGAGTGAAGGCACTTGAAATTGATAGTCAAGACCTAGAAATAACAATCTCAGAAACACCTAAACATAATTGGGGTTTTCGAGGCTTACCTGGAGATGAGCATCAACTCAATTATAAAATTGAGGTGTAGCAGTAAGAACATACATTCTGCGCTCTCAACCTGAACACGATTATTTCCTGTCGTTACAGTTTTGGATGCGAAATGTGGGTTAAATCTCATTTTCCGGGAAGCTAGCTATCTATGTTAAAAGTTATGATGAGTCACAGTAATGACCCGGATTCTGAATTGGCGATCGCAGTATTTCGCTTCAAAGTAAACTCTGTCTGGTTAGTTCTTAGTGGTGCGATTTTCGGCTTTCTGTTTCAGTTTTTGAAAGGTTAATCAGATTTACACAGTACAAAACTAGAAGGGAAAAAGTAATTGGTAAGATTGATTGTCAATCAAAATCCGCAATCCCAACCAAATTAAGATGAATGGGAAGACTTTGCGAGCATAGCGAGCAATCAAAAAAGCGATCGCAGGTTGGCGAGTCAGATTATATGAAAGAAAACACCAGAGTCCAACTGTTACGTAACAAATACTGAGAATCACTCCTAAGCTTGGCAGGGTACTGGCAGCAAATAAAGGTACATAAATGCCGATATTATTGCCTCCATTTGCAATAGTTACAGCAGAAACACGATAAACTTGGGGATCGCGTAGAGTTGCCCACAGTGACTTGAGCGATCGCTTTTCTCGTTCAGGCGGAGTTTTCAGGCTACCAGATACAACATGAACCAAATCATTATTATCTTCTTTATTGAAAAGTTGGCTTACCCCAATCATTACCGGAAGTAATCCTAACAATCCGATCCAAATTTCAGGAATCACCAACCTACCCAGAAATCCAACTAGACTCACTCCCACTAATACTGTAAACCCAACGTATTCTCCAATTACTACATGACGTGGCTTAAATGTTCGATTGACCTTACCGAAGAAAATTGTCAGATATAAATTATCGTCAAATGTAGTAGCAAAAGCTGCTGCTGCTCCGGTGATTAATGTATTTTCTAGCCAATTCATATCTCTGTTTTCCTCACTGTGTAAATGTCTGGCTGCTTGTCCTTCTCCAACATTGCCGAATGAGAGGAAATGTGAAAGAGCATCTAGTTGTCTAGATAAAAAGGATACAAAGTTCTCCTAAACGCCATAAACCTAGATTATTTGTTATGACAAATAAGAGCAAACATTCTTTTCTATTAAATTAATAAAACAAATTGATTAGTTTGTTATTTAACCCGTCTTATATCATGTCCGTTCGATTACTCAAAACGCTGTAGAGACGTTGCATACAAAGTCTTTACAGCCTTTTGGATTAAGGATACTATGGTTGATTAACCGGACTTGATATTACTCATTATTTATAGCGTTTAGGAATCAAACTTCTACTTGCTCAACTTCTGCTAGAGCAAAAGCTTGTTTAGCAATCAAGCGAATCAAAACAAACAGTGACAAACTCGTAACTACGATAACACTCACCACAGCTGGATCGTCAAAGTTAGTACCTGCAACTAAAAGCGCTGCGGCAATGTTACGTTGGGCAGTTCCAACTGCTAAGGTTCGTTGAGTGTCTTTCTCTGGGCCACCCAGAAGATAGCCAAATCCGAAAGAAACTAGAATAAATCCGATTATTATTAAAATAGTTCCTGTTTTGACCATTTCAATCAGACTGCTAAACTGAATTATCAGCGAGGTACTCAATCCTAAAATTAAGCCAACACTCGAAATTTGACGCATCCAGGGTTGTAGGGTAGCTGCGATCGCTTCATTTTTAGCTCGAATCAGCAATCCGATCGCTAAAGGAATTAACATTAATGTGACTAGAGGTTTCAAAATCTGCCAGGGATTTACTTGGATATTTTGTAGGGCGATCGATAAAGCAAACGGCATATAAAATGCTGTAACACATATCATCAACATCATTAGTCCAGCAGCGTAAGCCAAATTGCCATTTACCAACTGAGCAAGTTTAGGTAATACTGGAGGCCCACCAGCTACTGCCATAATCGTAAACCCAATTCGGAAGGATTCACTTACAGGAATAACTTGCAGCAGCAAATACACAAACAATGGCACTAAAATAAAGTTTGCCAGCAATGATTGGAGAATCAATCGAATATTACGAAAAGGTTGCCAAAGTTGTTGAATTGTTAGACTTAATCCCGTATCCAACAGCATTGACAGGATTAGGGTTAAGAATGCCAGTTTGTTGATTAAGCGAAGGTCGATAACTGTCAGGATTTCATTCATTAGTTGGCGATCGGTCTAAGCCGAGAAATTATTTGGAATAATGAACCGCAGAGGCGCAGAGAACGCAGAGGAAAGAGAGAGAAAATAATTAATATCAAATCCAAATTAATTACCCCTGTTATCTTCTTGGGTTCCTTACTTCTTCTTTCTTCGTGTTCTTCGTGTCTTACGTGCTACGCACACGCTACGCGAACGTGGTTCAAAAAAGTAATTAACCCAGTTTGGGTGTTTTCCTCTCTTTTTTCTTTAAGCTTTCATGTTTTTTAGACTTCTTGCAAAAGTGCGAAATCTAAGTTTTTTACCACAGATATCCACAGATAAACACAGATAAACACAGATAAAACTTAGAGATTGTCTACTTTTGCCAGAAGTCTTTTTTTCTAAGCTTTCAAGTCTAGGGTGACTTTTTGCAAGTTACCTGTAAATGCGAATGGTGCGAGATAATTTTCGACAACAGGTGTACCCAGGTCTTGACCAATATCAAAGGTTTCGTCTAAACCTAAACGATAGGGCACAGTTTTGGCGATGTGACCTTCACCTACGGGTTTGTCGTTGATGAATAATTTACCTGTTCCGCCAGCACCGGGAGTTCCGCCATCAGATTCAAACTCAAATCTGATATTGGATGCTCCAACGGGAATTTCTTCCTTAGATTTGATTAAGGTCCGATCGCTCCCTAAAAAATTGTAAGCAAAGGTTGGTTTCCCATCATCAAGAAAGAAACTCCATCCGGCAAAACGTCCACCTTGAGCAACCAAAACTCCCTCTGCATCGTCGTTATCTTTGGGAATATCAACGGATGCGGTGATGGTAAAGGATTTGTTTTTCAAGTCTGGCGCACTACCTTCGGGAATTCCAGATGCACCGGGATAGTAGGTAAAATGAGTTCGACCTGCTGTTAAACTGGGACGACTGCTGACATCAAAGCGGTTTAAGAGGCGATCGTCCAAAGGTAAAACCTTATGCTCACGCGCTTCGGCTAAAAATAAAGATTGCAGTTCCTTTAATTTGGTGGGGTTTTCTGCTGCGAGGTTGTTTGCTTCGCTGAAATCTTCGGTAATGTTGTAAAGTTCCCAAGTATCTTGGTCGAAACTAGTTTTAGAAACTCTTTCCCAAGGTAAGCGCCCATGTCTAGCTGCGGCAATCCAACCTTTATCGTAAATCGCCCGATTACCAAACATCTCAAAATACTGAGTTGTGTGCTGGGATGGGGTATCGGGATTATCGAAAGTGTAGACCAAACTGGTGCCTTCGATCGGTTGTTGCTCCACACCATTCACGATGGTAGGAGGTGTAATTCCTGTTGCTTCTAAAATCGTTGGTGCAATATCAATAACATGATGGAACTGAGTGCGAAGTCCGCCTCGATCCTGAATGCGATCGCCCCAAGCAATCACCAACGGATCGCGGGTACCGCCAAAGTGAGATGCAATCTGCTTTGTCCATTGGAAAGGGGTATTTACAGCCCATGCCCAAGCAGCATGAAAATGGTTAAAGGTTTTTGGACTACCCAGTTCATCCAAAGAAGCAAGCAATAGTTGCCGATCTTCAGGTACACCATTGAATACTTTCAATTCATTTACAGTACCCGTTAAACCACCCTCAGCACTGGCACCATTATCACCAACAATGTAGATGACCAGCGTGTTGTCTAGTTCTCCGAGTCGATCGATCGCATCAATCACCCGTCCGATTTGTGCATCAGTATGGGCGGTAAATCCAGCGAATACTTCAGCTTGATGAGCAAAAAGTCTTTGATCCTCTTTTGATAAAGAATCCCAAGCAGGTAACTCTTTGGGACGTGGTGTAAGTTCAGCACTAGCAGGAATCACGCCCAGTTGTTTTTGACGAGCAAAGGTTTCCTCGCGCAGTTTGTCCCATCCTTGATCGAATTTCCCCTTGTACTTGTCAATCCAAGCTTTCGGTGCATGATGCGGTGCGTGGGTTGCTCCTGTGGCAAAGTAAGCAAAGAATGGTTTATCTGGTGCGATCGATTGCTGAGTCTGAATCCAAGAAATTGCACGATCTGCCAGGTCTGGAGTTAAATGATAATCGGGATTGTCACTTGGCTTTTGAATTCGCTTAGTATCCTCTACCAGTGCTGGACTCCATTGGTTTGTATCACCGCCTAAAAATCCATAAAAATAATCAAAACCGAGATGGGTGGGCCAGCGATCGAACGGCCCAGCAGCACTAGTTTCATAATCTGGCGTATTGTGCCATTTTCCAAAAGCCGCAGTACTATAACCATTTTGTCGCAACACTTCCGCTATAGTTGCTGCACTCTTAGGCAGAATGGTGGTATAGCCCGGAAAACCTGTCGCCAACTCCTCAACTACGCCTGTATTTACGGAATGGTGATTGCGTCCGGTTAGCAATGCCGCTCTAGTGGGAGAACAAAGGGCGGTAACATGAAACTGGTTGTAGCGTAGTCCCCGTTCTGCTAATTTGGTCAGATTTGGGGTGTCGATCGGCCCACCAAAGGTGCTGGTTTGCCCAAAACCTACGTCATCAAGCAGAATTAGTAGTACGTTGGGAGCTTTTGCTGGTGCTGCGATCGGTTTAGGAAAATCCGGTTCAGATTCTTTATAAGTAAGTCCAATCTTCCCCTGAAAATCTGGCTGTGGAACAGGCAAAATCTTAGAAGTTGCAGCCATTGCAGGCAGAGGAAAAAAGCTGATAATGCTGAAAAAAATCATCGCTACGAATCGGACAAACATCTGCATCATGTCCTTTCGTTGCCATCCCATGAAACCAACTCTTAACATAATTCATCTCTCCTCACGTCAAATTCTTCACTAAGCGAAACCCAATATGGGTTGTCCCGGTATCAGGAGCTTCTGACTCCCGTGCTGCCGGACGAAAGCGACTGCAATAATTAGGCGCACAGAGGTAAGAACCGCCTTTAATCACGCGCAAAGCGGATTCTCCAGGTTTTTTGGGGTCAAAACTTTCTGCTTGTTTAGGGCCTGTAGGATTGCTCTGGTGGGATTTGTCACTGTGTCCGATATGATACCAGTCCGAAGTCCATTCCCAGACATTCCCTGTCATATCGTAGAGTCCGTAGCCGTTCGGTTCAAAAGAGCCAACGGGAGCAATGCCAATATGTCCATCTGCTTTGGTGTTGAAAAAAGGGAAAATGCCCTGCCAGGTATTCGCTTTTGTGGCTGAATATCGATCGCCCCAAGCGTAAATTGCCCCGTCTAAGCCTCCCCGCGCTGCATATTCCCACTGTGCTTCTGTCGGAAGTGACTTTCCTGCCCATTTCGCGTAGGCAACAGCATCTTCGTAAGCAACATGAACAACAGGATAATTTTCTTTCCCTGCGATTGCGCTACGCGCACTGCCGGAGGCAATCGCACTATCCAGCCCAAAGGGATGTTTCCAGTTTGCCCCAACCGTCCAATGCCACCAACTGAGAACTGGAACAGATTTTACACCGGGTTTTGCCATTTGAAACACTAAAGAACCTGGCGATCGCTGTTCCTCTGGTAAATCGGGGAACTGTTCTTTCGAGAGGGGACGTTCTGCGATCGTTTGATAGTTCGTTGCTTTGACAAACTCAGCAAACTGGGCATTGGTAACTTCCGTTTGATCGATGCAAAAGCGATCGACACTAACATCTGTAGCCGATCGCTCTTCCTCAAATCTAGGGTCATCAGAGCCAATCTGAAAACTACCCCCCGGAATCAAAACCATCCCAGGCGGACAGACATTTTCTGCATAAGTAATGGGACTGAAAATTGTTAGGGCGATTGTTAAACTAAGGACTAACAACACTGTTCGCACCCACCGACTTTTCCCTAAACTAATCATGAAGGTTTCCAGATAGCCTCCTTCACTTGAATCGGTTTGGGAATCAACTTTTGCTGATAGAAAAGATCGGCTACTTGTTGTTGTTCGGTAACATATTCATCTTTGATCTCAAACACTCCAAAGTAAGGGCGTTTCTCCAAAGAATATTCCAAAACTTTAGGCTCATATTTCGTTTGCTGTGCTAGTAACTGAGCAACTTCCCCAGGATTAGCTTTCGCCCACTCTTCGACATTGCGCTGTTCCTCCAAAATCACTTTCAACAAATCAGGTTGCTTCTCAACAAAATTGCGGGTTGCTATGTAGTAAGCTCGTTGTGGAGCCACATCAGAACCGCGAACGATTACTCTTACTTCATTCGCCAATTCTTTTTTAGCAAGATAGGGATCGCTGATTGGTAAAGCATCAACTGCTCCACCTTCAAAAGCAGTAATACTATCTGGGAGAGTCAGGTAAACAGGCTGAATATCGTTTAGGGTCAACTTTGCACTTTCCAACACTTTCAACGCTAAATATTGCAGTGCTGTACCTTTCTGAATCGCCAATTTTTTCCCTTTCAAATCAGCAACGCTTTGAATAGGAGAATTTTTGGGAACGATCACAGCTTGCGCTCCAGCGTTAGAATCGGTCGCAGCCACATAAACGATCGGATTACCTGCTGCTTGAGCAAATATTGGCGGCAAATTACCTACATTACCAATATCAACACTTCCAGCAGCCATTGCTTCCATCATCGGTGGCCCACCCCTAAACTCAAACCATTTCACCTGAATCCCTTGAGATTGCAGCCTTTTTTCCAGTAATCCCCGCGCTTTCAACAAGTTTAGTCCCGGTGTACCAAGTTGATGACCAATGTTAATCACCGATACTTGGGGTGAGTTGGTGTTTGGTGGTGCAGTCGGGAGATTATTACTCTGAGTTTGGTTTCCAGCAGGTCCGCTACAACCTGCCAAGGAAAGAATCCATGTTAATGAAAAAGTGGCGATCGCAATTCCTAAATAATAACCAATGGATTTTCGATGCCAAAATTGTGCCAATCGTCTCAACATAATTTAAGTTTTCTTGGACAACTCCTCACAGGTGAAAACTAAGCAAATTTTTTTGTTTTCGACGCGATCAAAGAGTTCTATTTTTGCGAAAAAGGGAAAGCTGAAAGCTGGCAGCTATCAGCTTTCAGCGAATAACTTTAAGTGGTTTAAAGAAGTGAGGTAACTAACTTGTAGGGTGCGTTAGTGATAACATAACGCACCATTTTACTAACTTGTAGGGTGCGTTAGTGATAACATAACGCACCATTTTACTCAATTTGCTAGTCACAAGTCTGGCTCTTTCTAGCCCCCCTTGAGTAAGGGGGGTTGGGGGGATCTATTACAGAACTTACGCAGTGGGATGGTGCGTTACACTGGCGTTAACGCACCCTACAAACAGTTAGATCCCCCCTAACCCCCCTTACTAAGGGGGAATTCCAACTAGCAACTTGCGTTACTAATGAGGCAGAAATGACTAACAGTTAAGTAACATCTTCTCTCCTTGAATCTTCTGCTTTCTTCAAAAAGGACGACTCCCATGAATGCTAACCCGCTTCAAAATTCGAGTTGCATTTTGATTAAAGCTAGGGCGATAATGAGCGGTTGCTTGATTATCCCAGTAAAGTAAATCTCCTTCGCTCCAGTGGTGTTGGTAAGCTAGGTGAGGCTGCCTGATATGCTCTCGCAGCCGCGCAATTAGTTTTGCGCCTTCCTCATGGTCATAATCCACAATGTCAACATCACCAGCGGCATTCAGGAAAAGAATTTTTTTGCCTGTATCTGGGTGAGTGCGAACCAAAGGATGAGTTGCAACTCTTTCCCCAGGTTCAGGGGAACGACCTGTTGCATAAACGGGTTCAGCATATTCATCTCGATATTTGCCATAGAAATTGAAATGACGCAGCTGTAAGCCAGCAATTTGCTGCTTGGTGGCATAGTCTAACTCTTCGTAAGCCTGAACCAAATTCACCCAGTATGTATCAGGGCCACCATCTTCAGGTAATTGTATTGCGTGGAGCAGCGAACCGCTAGATGGTACAGGGAGCCAATCGTGATCGATGTGGGGTAAGAGTTCCCGATAATTTGGCAGAATATTGACTGAACTCTCTTCTTTAGCAGCATTCGCTAGAGTAAGAACCAGCGGCGGCAAATAGGGTTCTGTTTCCCCTTTGCGGATGTAAGCAGGTTGCTGAAGAATATCACCAAAGTAACTCGCAAAAGCCAAGAGTCGATCGTCAGTCAAGCTTTGATTCTTGAAAATTAGCAAATGACGATCGCGCCATGCCTGTTTCAGTTGTAAAATCACCTCTGGCTCAACAGCGCGACTGGCATCTAATCCAGTGACGATCGCACCTAATGGCCCATCTATCGGTGTAATTTCAATTCGAGTTGCTGTTACTGTCATGACTTTATCTCCTTAAGTTTTTTGAGATTAGGGGACTGGGATTGGGGGTTGGATGTTAGGGAGAAAGACAATTTCCCCTAACCCCTACCCCCTTCACCTTGCCTTTACAGATCGTTTTTCGGTCTACTGACATTGCATTCTCGGCAAGAAGAAATCACTTTTCGCCTGTAGAGGAATGCAAGCATTAATGCCTGAAATTACGCCCGGTTGGTACTTCCATCTGCTTACTGATTCAGTGGAAGCAGCATAACAACCAAGGCAAATTAATTTGAAAACTAATCTACGGTAAATCGATAGATATACCGTATCATAAAATAACTGGGTTTACTACTGTTTCATCGCGGTTTGCCATTGCTCCTAAAATGACCTTGGTATAACCCTAAAGAGCCTGTGAATACTGCATTTGAAAGCAACCAATCGCTATGGGGAGGTTACTAAATTCACAAAACTTGCCTAGCAAACCCAAAATTTGCAAAACTTAATGTTAGATTCTCTAACAGTTAGTGTAAGATACTAAAGTGTTTTTTACTTCCCTGATTTCTGTACCCACAATTTCTTTTCAATCCAGAGGTTGAGATACCTACAGAAATTTGGTTTCGTTGCTGTAGAACTGACTGCCTTGGCAGTCAAATTATCTCTTAGGAAATAGTAACTGCTGTCGTAACCGTCAAAATCATTGTTGATGTTGCATGAAAAGCCATTAACTCAAAGCACTTTGGCGATTCACGAGGGCGGAATCGCACATTAGACAAAGAAAAAAGCAGATGAGTAAAACACGCAAGTTTCGTTTAGGTGCATTCATTCAAGCCACAGGACATCATGTTTCTGCTTGGCGGCACCCTGATGCACAGATTGATGCGGGATTAAATTTCGAGCATTATAAGGAGATTACTCAAACTGCGGAGCGTGGATTATTTGATGCTGTTTTTCTGGCAGATAGTCCCGGTGTTTGGGGAGGTACGCCAGAAACACAAAGCCGCAATGGTAAAATCGTCCACTTTGAGCCAGTTACCCTGTTTTCTGCCTTGTCTGCTGTGACGCAAAATATTGGCTTTGTTGCCACTGCTTCGACTACATACGAAGACCCTTATACCTTGGCGCGAAAGTTTGCTTCCTTGGATCACTTAAGTAAAGGTCGAGCAGCGTGGAATGTTGTCACCACTGGCAACGAGAATGCTGCACAGAACTTCGGACTTGAGCATCACCCCGATCATAGCCAGAGGTATGAACGAGCCGAAGAGTTTGTAGAAGTGGTGAAAGGATTGTGGGATAGTTGGGAAGATGATGCCTTTATCCGTGACAGGGAATCGGGTATCTACTTCGATCGCGAAAAGCTGCACATTCTCAACCACAAAGGCAAATATTTCTCGGTTAAAGGGCCGTTAAATGTTGGTCGTCCCATCCAAGGTTATCCAGTGATTGTGCAAGCGGGAGCTTCGGAAGCGGGAAGGGATTTAGCTGCAAGAACGGCTGAGGTGATTTTTACTGCTAATCAAACTTTGGAAGATGCTCAAGAATTTTATGCCGATCTTAAAGGTAGATTGGCAAAGTATGGTCGATCGCCCGACGATCTAAAAATCATGCCCGGAGCATTTCCGATTATTGGTCGCACAGAAGCCGAAGCACAGGAGAAATACGAATTCCTGCAATCCTTGATCCATCCTGATGTTGCCTGGAGTATACTCAAGCAATACTACAAAGGAGTGGATCTCTCAAAATATTCTTTGGACGATCTGGCTCCTGAACTGCCGAGTGACACCAACACTAACAAGAGTCGGCTGAAACTGGTTAAAGACTTAGCAACTCGTGGCAATCTCACATTGCGCCAGTTATATCTCTCGCTCTCCACTGCACGCGGTCATCGCACCATTCTCGGAACACCCGAAAGCATTGCTGACCAATTAGAAGAATGGTTTAACAATGGTGCAGCAGATGGATTTAACATCATGCCACCAATCCTGCCAACAGGATTAGATGATTTTGTCAATTTGGTTATTCCCATTTTGCAGAAACGTGGGCTGTTCCGTACCGAATACGAAGGCAGAACTTTACGGGAAAACCTGGGTTTGCGTCGTCCCGCTAATCGTCTCGCTGCCAAAGGTCGGGAAGAGCGATTGGTGGTGGCGTAAGTCAGCAGGGACAAGGGGAATTTTAACTTCTGCCATCTGCTTTTGACCTTCTGCTCAGATCTTGCACAAGTCCCAAAGTCCGCCTGCCTTATCAATTCGCAGGCTAATAGCGAAACTCCTCTAAAGAGGACTAAATACTTAAGAATTCTTATGTTTTCAGTCCATTTGTAGGGGCGGGTTTTGTTGTGAGGTTATTTGTTAGACAGAAGGGTTATCTGCTAAACCCGCCCCTACTGCTCTTAGCCCGGAGATTGATTTCTGGGCGGGCTAAAACGCAGATGCAAGATCTCTGTTCTGCCTTTTCCTAATCCCCATTTTGTAAACACTCTACTTTTTTTGAGGAAATTATCATGGTTGAATTTAGCCGTTTGCATATTTCTCGTTCTGCTGCAATCCGGGCCAAGCTGGATTATCCGGTGATTGATACCGATGTGCATACCAATGATTTCACTCCGGCTTTTGAGGATTACATTGCTACTTATGGTGGCGCACAACTGGTAGACGAGTTACGTAAAGCGGAAAATTACCGTTTAAATTCTAAGGTTGATGGAAAAGATTGGTATCAACAAACGCCAGAAGAGCGGCAGTATTATCGCACTTTAAGAGCACCTTGGTGGGCTAGAGTTACCCGCAATACGCTGGATTTGGCTACCTACACTTTACCGGAATTGCTCTATGAACGTCAGGCAGAGCAAGGTTCGGACTATTCGGTGCTGTTCCCTAATAATGCTTTAGCAGCATTGGGTGCAAAACCAGAAAATCGTCAGGCATTGCAACGGGCAATCAATCACTATCATGCTGATATTTATCGCAAGTATAGCGATCGCCTCACCCCCGTTGCAGGCATTACTATGAACACACCTGAAGAAGCGATCGAAGAGTTAGAGTTTGCCGTAAAAACGCTGGGATTGAAGGTGATTAATATTCCTGGTGGGGTGAAGCGACCGATTAAAGCGATCGCAGATAAATACCCAGCCGACCAATACCCGGAAATCGCCAAGTATGCCTACTACATTGACTTTTTCGGATTGGATAGCGAATATGATTACGATCCATTCTGGGCGAAAGTTGTAGAACTAGGTGTACCCATTACCACTCACTACGGTAGTCAAGGCTGGACGGGACGTTCTTCCATCAGTAACTACATGAATAATCACATCGGTCACTTTGCTGATGGATCGCAAGCATTTGCTAAAGCCTTGTTCTTTGGTGGTGTAACCCGACGTTTCCCACAGTTGCGCCTTGGGTTGCTCGAAGGTGGTGCAGATTGGGGTGCTCATGTATACATTCATTTGGTCGATCGCTTCTCCAAACGCAACCTCAAAGCACTGCAAAACTACAATCCCGATCTCACTAATGCCAATGAGTTGTTCGAGTTGTTTGAACGCTTCGGTACTGAGATTACTAAAGGATACTCTCTGGGCAAAGAGGAGTTGGTGGACACAGTGCTGGGTGCTTCTTTCAGCCGTTACAGCCGTCAACCTGTGGGTAGCGAACTAGAAGATTTTGCGGCGGCTGGAATTGAAACTATCGAAGACATCCGCGATCGCTGGGTGAACAACTTCTTCTTTGGCTCTGAGTCGGACGATCGCACGATCGCAGCTGCATTCAATGACAAAGCTAATCCTTTAGGAGTCAAAATCAACGCGATTTACTCTTCAGATGTCGGTCACTGGGATGTACCCGATATCACTCAACCTCTAGCGGAAAGCTGGGAACTGGTGGAAGAAGGAGTGATTTCCGAAGCTGATTTTAAAGCTTATGTCTTCGAGAATCCTTACAAACTTTACACCGAAGCTAACCCGAATTTCTTCAAGGGTACTGCGATCGAATCTAAACTCGCTAAGGTCGAATCCCAATCTGTTGATAAGCCGCTGGCAACAGTTTAACCAACAGAGATATCGATATCAAATACCTATGTTCCTGGAATGAGCTTGGTTTCCTAATCATTAACGATACAGGCAAGGGGCTTAAGCCCCTCCTGTACTTCATGTAATAACCTTCGTTAGGAGTAACAACTATGTCTGTTGAACATCGCTCTTACAATGCCCCCAATGGTTCATTGCCTTATCTGTTTGCGCCTGCTAATACCAGTGATGCTGCACCATTAGTGCTTTTTTTGCACGGCGCACGCGATCGCGGAACCGATCTCAATACTCTGCTGAAATGGGGTTTACCGCGTTTTGTCAATGAGTCTGATTCTGTACCCTACGTTTTTGCAGCACCTCAGATTCCCGAACCACAGACTTGGGTTGATCGCGAATCTGATTTAATTGGTTTGTTAGATGAATTGATCGCCTCGCACGCGATCGATCCATCACGAGTAATCATCTCTGGATTTAGTTTAGGCTCAGCGGGAGCATGGCATCTAGCGGCATCCCATCCCGATCGCTTTGTAGGTTTAGTTGCTGTATCTGGTCGAGTTCCTAAGAGTTTAACAGAACCCGAACTTGCAGCACTCAAAGACATTCCCATTCAGATCTTTCAAGGTGGACAGGATAAGAACTTGCCTGTTGAAGATGCCGAACAGTTTGTGGCAACCTTACGAAGTTTGGGAATAAACGTGAATTTCACAGTACTACCAGAAAAAGACCATTTTATTGCCGATGAGGTTTATGGTAGCCCAGAGTTGCAACAATGGTTTGTTTCTATTAAACGTCGCGATCCGGCGTTGGCATAGCGTACCGTCAGGCGTATTGCTGTTTAATAGTTTACTTGACAACAAAATTCTATGATACATCCTCCGATTGACTGGAAATTGATAGAGTCTAAATACTTCATTGACAACCCTCTTGAGTCGATGAGTGTTGACATTTTGCAAGAGCAAATCCAATACTATCGGGAACGAGCTTCGGAATACGACGAATGGTTTTTCCGGGAAGGGCGTTACGATCGCGGCGAGCAACATCGACGGCAGTGGTTTTCGGAAGTTTTTGAAGTAGAAGCTGCACTTCGAGCGTCTAAACCTTCAGGAGATGTCTTAGATCTCGCTTGTGGAACAGGTTTATGGACGCAGCATTTAGTTCCTTTAGCAAATCGCGTGACTGCGGTAGATTCTTCGCCAGAAGCGATCGCATTGAACAAGCAGCGTGTCAATTCTAACTCTGTCGAGTACATCGTTGCTGACATATTCAACTGGACTCCTAACCAACAATTTGACTATATATTCTTTGGCTTTTGGCTCTCTCACGTCCCGAAAGAAAAATTTGTACCTTTCTGGCAGATGATTAAAGGAGCATTAAAACCTGATGGGCGAATCTTTTTTGTAGATAGTCTATTTACTCAAGATTCTACAGCTAAAGATCATGCAACGTTGAATAAGCAAGGGTATGCCCAACGGAAGTTGAATGATGGGCAAACTTACCGCATTGTGAAGATCTTTTATGAACCAAATGAGTTAGAAGAATCTTTGCAAAACTTAGGGTGGCATGGTTGTGTTCATGCTACCGAAAACTATTTCCTTTATGGCTTGTTCGATCGCTAATTTATGACATTACCTACTACAAAACTCGGTCAAACTGGATTGACGGTTTCCCGTCTAGTTCTTGGTACAATGACCTTTGGCTTCCAATCTGATGAAGAAACATCCAAACAAATCCTTGACAGTGCTGCTGATGCCGGAATTAACTTTCTGGATACTGCTGATGTGTATCCTTTAGGGGGTGGACTCGCAACAGCGGGACGCACTGAAGAAATTATTGGGCGCTGGTTGAAAGGTAAACGGGAACAGTTTATCCTGGCAACTAAGTGTGTTGGTAAAGTAGGCCCCTCGCCTTGGGATCAGGGTGCTTCGCGCAAACATATTCTAGATGCGATCGATGCTTCCCTACAAAGACTACAAACCGATTACGTAGATTTGTACCAGTTGCACTCCGATGATGCTTCAACTCCTTTGGATGAGACATTGGAGGCTTTGGATGCGATCGTCAAAGCTGGTAAAGTCCGCTACATCGGCGTGTCAAATTTCCTGGCGTATCGTCTCAGTCGAGCGTTGGGACGTTCTGATATTCGCAATCTAACGCGCTTTGTTTCGATTCAACCCCGGTATAATCTGCTGTTCCGCGAAATTGAGCGAGAACTTCTACCTCTAGCGAAAGAGGAAGGATTGGGAGTGATTCCTTATAATCCTTTAGCAGGCGGTCTTTTAACGGGTAAACATAATCGTGCGGATAACCCTAGCGATGGCACACGATTTACTCTGGGTACTGGTGCCGAAGTTTATCAGAAACGCTACTGGCACGATCGGGAATTCAATACAGTGGAAGAGTTACGCACTGTTGCTGATGCTGCTGGATTATCATTGACAACTCTTTCAATTGCCTGGGTGCTGGCAAATCCGATTATTACTGCTCCGATTATTGGTGCTAGTCGTCCAGAACAATTGATAGATAGTTTGAAAGCGATCGAAGTTAATCTTGATGATAGTTTGAAACAAAAACTAGATGATATTACTGCTGAATATCGTAAGGGGGATGCTGTACGTTAGGAAGATAGTTTATGTTTGTTTAGATGCTCGATTGCCTCACCTCTAAAGTGCAAGACTCCAAATAAGTCAAAGATGCCAAATCCTTGCTCTTTGACTTGATATGAAATGGGTTGTCCACTTACAGCCAAACCTGCCCAATGTTCACAATTCCATCCTTGAAAACCATACTTCCATTTGTAATGAAATGCTGAGACTGATGCAATCAGGTTCTCCAGAATTTCATTTTTGCTTAAGTATGGAACCTTGACTGCATCTGTGAACTCAGAGCCTAGACTATGTACTCTAAGAGAACCTATTTCATGGAGCTGTGATGCTTCTCTCGGCCCCCAAGAAATTGCAAAAGTCTCTGATAAGGCAACACTGAAATGCCAAACACCATCAAAACGTTGGACTAAACGACCTGCTCTAGAATCTAGCGGTTTCCAACATTTTTTGATTTCTTCAATCAGTTCGTCATCAGTATGGATGTTCTTTTGTACTCTCATAATGTCTTTAATAAATGTGTTGATAAAACAAATATACCCAAAATCACACTAATAACTCAAGTTGCTAGTTACAAGTCTGACTCTTTCTTAGCCCCCCTTAATAAGGGGGGTTGGGGGGATCTAAACACCTATCACAGCTAAAGATCCCCCCTAACCCCCCTTACTAAAGGGGGGAACAGGAAATAATTAATAACTAGCAACTTGCGTTAATATCTTACAAATAACTTTGAATTACAGATTTAACCTTATCGAATAGCCTATTTAGTCGTCTATTCCTATGTTAGGAGAAGTTAAAGTGATACGACGCGACACCCACCGTTTTTTCATCAAAAAACCTCGTCCATCTGAATCGTTCCAACGTGCGGCTGACGCACCTGCTTTGCCCACAACGCCTTTTTGGTTCATTTTTTATTTTGTTAATAAATTTCGCTGGTGGTATGTAGCAATGATCGTTCTGGAGATATTACACGCCACTTGCGGGATTATGTTACCTTATGCGATCGGTGAAATTATTCGCAGCGTAACGCGATCGACAGGTGATAGCAAACTAATTTTTGATACAGTAAAACAACCCTTGATGTTGTTTGCAGTTTTGAGTGTTGGTGAAGTAGTTTTTGGGCGTGTAGGCGGACTCTTACAAACTCTTCGTCATCCTATCCATAGGCAACATATTGTTAGAGCTTTGTATGCTTACTTGCAACAGCATTCTCACCGTTATTTAAGCAGCAGTTTTGCAGGAGCATTGGCACATCGAATTAGTGAAACTTCGCTCGGTGTGACTCAAACAATGTCAATGCTAATTACTGAATTTATGCCCGTAATTATCGTTTATATTGTCTCTACAGCGTTACTATATCGCGCTTATCCGCCTCTGGCTGCATTTGTGGGAATTTGGGCAGTTTTCTTCATTAGTATTTCTTTTTGGTTGGCAACTCGCTCTCGATTTCATGCAAGGAGAGCCGCAGCTGCTAGGAGTGATACAACTGGTATTATTGTTGATTCAGTGACGAATCTTGTTAGTACTAAATTATTCGCTCGTTTGGGCTTTGAACGGCATTATTTGAATGAGCGATTAAAGTATGAACTCATACAGGTCAGAAGGTCTAATTGGTACTCGGAGCGAATTCGCTGGTTTCAGTTTATTGCTTCAGCTATTCTGAAAGTTGGCACTGTTTTTTATTCCCTTTTCCTTTGGAGTCGAGGAAAGATTAGTGCTGCTGACTTTGTGGTAGCAACTAGTTTGTCACTGCTAATTATTAGTGAAGCTCGAAATTTAAGTAAACGATTTTTGGAATTTTTTGAACATATTGGTAATGTGAGTAATGGAGTTGGTACGATCGTGCAACCCCACGAATTAATTGATCGCGAAAATGCGATCGCACCTTCCATCACTCAAGGCAAAATAGAGTTCCGTCACGTAGATTTCAGCTATTACTCTGGAAAGACTGTATTTAACAATCTTTCTGTCACCATTCAACCAGGAGAAAGAGTTGGATTGGTGGGTTTTTCTGGTTCGGGAAAATCTACTTTTGTGAATTTGATTTTGCGATTGTTCGATCGCCAATCTGGACAGATTTTAATTGATGGTGTAGATATTGGTGATATGACTCAGGATGCGCTACACACTCAGATTAGTCTGATTCCTCAAGATCCTTCGCTGTTCCATCGAACATTACTGGAAAATATTCGCTATGGAAGATTGGATGCAACTGATGAGGAAGTGTTTGAGGCATCGCGGAAAGCTCATGCTCACGAGTTCATTATGCGGACAAAAGAGGGATATGATTCTTTGGTTGGTGAACGACGAGTAAAACTTTCTGGGGGGCAGAGGCAGCGGATTGCGATCACACGAGTTATCCTCAAAGATGCACCAATTTTAATTTTGGATGAAGCTACTTCTAGCCTTGATTCGATTACTGAAAAAGCAATCCAAGATACCCTGGATTTAGTAATGGATGGAAAGACTGTGATTGTGGTAGCTCATCGATTATCTACGATCGCACATCTCGATCGGATTTTAGTATTCGATCAAGGCTCCATTGTTGAAGATGGCACCCACGCTAAACTGTTAGCACAAAGAGGCGCTTACTATAGGCTATGGCAAATGCAGGCTGGTGGATTTTTACCCGAAAAAGATGACCATAACGAGCATCTGGAATTTCAAAAGCAACGACCTGCTTAGTTCTAATAAGTAGGTGCAAATAAATAAAGTGATACATAGTTATCTTTGGATAGGGCGGGCAGGATTCCCACCCCACAAGAGTTATCTCAGGTCTTGCACCATTCTCAACAAGCCTTGAAAAACCGGGTTTCTTGACGGAAAATCTAGGGTTTCAGGGTTAGCTATTTGCAAGAAACCCGGTTTTGAGCCGCTGGTGCAAGATCTGAGTTACAGCTTCCTTGTGGGGTAGGCATCCTGCCTGCCTTGATTTTCAAGTACCCTACTTGCTGCTAAACATGAAATATGTAAAACTAATAGTTAGATAGTCTAACAATAAATTGAGGTCAATTAATTCGTGACCAGACTTACTGAAAGCGTAGGAGAATCGATATTTCCGATCGCTAATTCCTCTACAATCCTAGAAACCCATGCCCTAACGCGGCGCTTTGGGAAAACTTGTGCAGTAAATAACTTAAACTTGACTGTACCAGCAGGAGAGGTTTTTGGTTTACTGGGGCCGAATGGGGCGGGTAAAAGTACAGCGATTAAAATGCTGACTACTCTACTGCCTCCTAGTGCTGGAGGTGCAACTATTGCGGGGTTGGATATTGTCCGCCAAGCTGCTAGGGTGAGAAGGGCGATCGGATATGTTCCCCAATCACTTTCTGCTGATGGCAGTTTAACAGGTTATGAAAATCTGCTAATTTTTGCCAAATTATACGATATTCCCCAGAAGAAACGCGAAAATTACATTCAGGAATTGCTGAATTTTATGGGTTTACAAGATGCTGCT
Organism: Floridaenema aerugineum BLCC-F46; assembly: GCF_041929345.1. NCBI lineage: Bacteria > Bacillati > Cyanobacteriota > Cyanophyceae > Aerosakkonematales > Aerosakkonemataceae > Floridanema > Floridanema aerugineum. Next base: position 11,379 of record NZ_JBHFNQ010000214.1, on the reverse strand, counting down.
CATAGATTAGTTCAGCAATATTCTGGAGGGATGATTCGCAAGTTAGAAATTGCCCAAGCGATTCTGCATCAACCATTAGTATTATTTTTAGATGAACCAACTGTCGGACTTGACCCTTTAGCCCGGAGTAATGTTTGGGAATTAGTGGAAAGATTGCGATCGAACTTTGGCACAACTGTCTTTTTAACTACTCATTTTATGGAAGAAGCGGATGTTTTGTGCGATCGAATTGCGATTATGCACGCCAGTCAAATTATTGTCACAGGTACACCCACAGAATTGAAAGCATCATTAAACAAAGAAGATGCGACTTTAGATGATGTTTTTATTCACTACACCGGGGATTTATTAGCATCGGGAGCGAATTATCGTGAAACCTCAAGAATCAGGCGTGTTGCTAAACGGTTGGGTTAAACCAAAACATGACCGTGCCAATAATTGGCTAACTGCAACATGGGAATTAATTAGAAAAACGATCGTCCTCACAGAATTAGAAGTCCGCAAATTACTTCACGATCCTAGCGATTTATTTGTGCGTGCTGCTCAACCTGTACTTTGGTTAGTAATTTTCGGACAAGTTTTCGCTCGAATTCGTGCAATTCCTAGTAATGGGTTGCCTTATTTAGATTTTATGGCGGCAGGAATTTTGGCACAAAGCGTTTTATTTGTAGCAATTTTTAGTGGGGGAATGTCGATTATTTGGGAACGAGATTTAGGTACAATTCATAAATTTCTTGCCAGTCCGACTCCTCGTGCTGCAATGGTGCTTGGTAAAGCTTTATCTGCGGGAGTGCGAGGCTTTTGCCAAGTGATTGTAATTTACCTTTTGTCGATACTCATTGGCGTACATCTCAATCTTAATCCTCTGGCTTTTTTGGGCGTTTTATTAGTTGTGTTTTTAGGGGCGGCTTGTTTCTGCACTTTTTCCTTAATTATTGGCTGTTTGGTAAAATCACGAGAACGCTTTACAGGTATTGGACAATTGTTGACAATGCCTTTATTTTTTGCGAGTAATGCGATTTACCCGATTGCTTTGATGCCGCTATGGTTGCGATCGATCGCGCACCTCAATCCTCTAACTTATATGGTGGATGCTTTGCGAGGAACAATGCTAGAGAATGGTCGCAGCATTTACGGATTTGGTACAGATTGTCTGATTTTGCTAGTAGTGGTAGTAGTTTTAACTTATATCTGCGGAAGGCTTTACCCAAGATTAGCAACTTAGATTTTGGATACTGGGTACTGGGTACTGGGTACTGGGTACTAGGGATTAAGAAAGTTAATTAACTTGAAACTAACCCCCATTTCCCTGAAAAACTGGTCGCTGATTAAGTAACAGTAGAAGTAAGGCAGTAACTCTTTTTGGAGTAAAATTGCTGCTCTGCATTTTCTTAACATCAGCGATTCAGTGAGGTTAAAAATCTAATGGGGAAAAAGCAAGATAATCGAGAAATTACGTCAGAAAATTGTGCCGCTAGAGTTATGGAAACCATCCCGCTAGCGATGCGGTTTATCCGTGCAGATATTCGTTCTCGCAATTCTACAACTATGTCTGTGCCGCAATTTCGGACGCTGGCATTTTTGGATCGTAATCCTGGGGCATCGCTTTCTGATTTAGCAGAACATTTGGGAGTGACTCGTGCGACTGCTTCAGCGAATACAGAACGGTTGGTGCAACGCGATTTTGTGCATCGCTGTGATGATCCAAAGGAACGACGACGGGTAGTTTTGAATCTGACAGAAGCGGGAAAGGTTCATTTAGAGGAATGTCGGGGTCAAACTCGATCGCGTATTTCCGAATTACTTAATAGTTTAACAGAACAGCAAATTGTTCTAATTGAAGAAGGATTAACTCTGCTGAAAGAGGTTTTAGAAGATAACTCTTTAGAGCCTCCTGAAGAATGAAGTAATGGTTTTTTAAAATGTGGTGGACAACAAAAAAACAAGTAACTGAAAATACTTTAAGTACTCAACAGCATGACCCTTTTGCTGCACTGAGATTTCGCAATTATCGACTATTTACGATCGGTCGATTATTGCTGTATTTGGGATATCAAATGCAAAGTGTGGCTGTGGGTTGGGAACTGTACGATCGCACTGGTTCAGCGCTAGTTTTGGGTGGGGTTGGCTTAGTGCAAGTTGTCCCCATTATGGCTTTAACTTTAATTGCTGGAGATTTAGCCGATCGATTCGATCGCAAATTCACCATGCTTTTAACAATTTGGCTTCTCTCCTTTTGTTCTTTTGCTTTAGCCATTCTTTCCATTACCAAAGGTTCAATTTTTCTGATTTATAGCTGCTTGTTATTAATTGGAATTGCTAGAGCCTTTAGTAAACCAGCCAGCGATGCTTTTGTTTGGCAATTAATTCCTAAAAATGCTTTTACAAATGCAGCTACTTGGAATAGTAGTACATTCCAATTTGCCTCGGTTGCAGGCCCATCATTAGGAGGCGTGATGATTGCAATTCAAGGCGGAGCTACAAATGTATACATATTGGCAGGAATTTTAGCTTTTTTATGTTTAGTTGCTGTTGCCTTAATTCCTAACCAGAAAAAGACATTATCCAAAGAACCTTTGTCACTTAAAGCTTTGTCTGGAGGAGTAAAATTTATTTGGAAAAATCAACTAATCCTAGCAGCAATTACCTTAGATTTATTTGCTGTATTGTTTGGCGGAGCAGTGTTTTTATTACCAATTTATGCCAAAGATATTTTACACGCAGGGCCAGTAGAATTAGGTTGGTTACAAGCAGCCCCTTCGATCGGCGCTTTAATAATGACAGTAATTTTGGCTTATTTACCTCCCTTACGTCAGGCGGGAAAAGCATTACTTTTGTCAGTTGTTGGTTTTGGTGTAGCAACTATTATTTTCGGCTTTTCTCGTTGGTTGTGGCTATCATTATTAATGTTATTTTTGACTGGTGCTTTTGATAGCATCAGCGTGGTAATTCGGCATACTTTGGTACAGATTCGTACTCCCAATGATTTGCGAGGCAGAGTATCAGCTGTGAATAGCGTTTTTATCAGTATGTCTAATGAATTAGGTGGTTTTGAATCTGGTTTAGTTGCTGCCTTTTTTGGGCCAATCTTCTCGGTGGTTAGTGGAGGCATTGGCACAGTACTTGTAGTTGTAGCGGTAGCTTTAATTTGGCCGAAAATGTGGCACTTGGGATCAATTTACGAGGATTAGAAGCCAGAATAAATAAGGCTTTTACTGGTTTATCCAAAAAATTTTTGCTTTAATCTTGACTAAATCGATAGGTATACCGGATAATAATTTCAGCCAGATTAGTTAGAGTATCTAACTATTTGTTTAACATTGAATCGAGATATGTCCGCTCAACTATCAAAATTTCTCGGATGACCTTGCCTTTTGCATTACACCTTGTTGTCTGTTGCCCGTTCCCTATTTCCTTTTTTCAGTAAAATTCCTCGTTATCTCAACCGATCGCCACTTTTGACTTGCAACTGGAGAAAAATTATGAGTCCAATCCTGACTGAAAACAAAGACATACAAATTTCTCAAAATTTAGAAATTCACCCGATTTCTGGACGCATTGGCGCAAAAATCCTTGGTGTTGACTTGAGTGCAAATCTTAGCGACGAAACGATCAGCGAAATTCGCCAAGCTTTAATTAAATACAAAGTGATTTTCTTCCGCAATCAAAAACTTGATGCTCAAGGACAAGTCGCTTTTGCGCGTCGTTTTGGGGAACTCACTACAGCGCATCCCACAGTACCATCACTTCCGGGACATCCAGAAGTTTTAGATTTGGATTACGGTCGAACTGCTGCGCGTGCCAATAACTGGCATACTGATGTTACCTTTGTCGATCGCCCTCCGCTGGGTTCTGTGTTGCGTGCGATCGACATTCCCCCCGCAGGAGGTGATACCATTTGGGCAAACAGCGTCACAGCGTACCAAGACTTACCACCTGTTCTCAAAAGTTTGGCAGATCAACTTTGGGCTGTGCATAGCAACGCTTACGACTATGCAGAAGCGGCTGTTAATCTTTCTGAAGAGATCAAAGCTCACCGAAAAGTCTTCACTTCAAGTGTATATGAAACCCTGCATCCTGTTGTGCGTGTTCATCCTGAATCGGGTGAACGTGGGCTATTTATTGGTGGTTTTGTACGCCAGATTAAAGGCTTATCGACAACTGAATCAGATGATATTATTCGACTGTTACAAGCTTATGTTACCCGTCCTGAAAATACAGTTCGCTGGCGTTGGAAAGTTGGCGATGTAGCATTTTGGGATAATCGTGCTACGCAACATTATGCGATCGACGATTACGGCAATCAACCTCGTCGTGTGCAGCGAGTGACGATCGCAGGCGATTTTCCTGTTAGCATTGATGGTAAACACAGTGAAGCTATCAAAGGCGATTCTTCTGCCTACAATCAAAATTAGGAATTAGATCATTGTAAGGATGTTGTATACAACGATATTGTAGAGACGTTGTATACAACGCCTTTACAAGGTTTCCTGAAGTTAAGTTTTGTCTGGTTATTTAGGAGAAAAAATCAATTAAGCCTATGCAATACAAAAAACTTGGTGAAAGTGACCTTAAGGTTTCTGAAATCTGCCTGGGAACAATGACTTTTGGGCATCAAAATTCCCTTGAAGAGGCACATAAACAGTTAGATTACGCTGTTAGTTATGGCGTTAATTTCATCGATACAGCTGAAATGTATCCTGTGCCTCCGCGTGCTGAAACTTATGGAAAAACTGAAGCTTACATTGGCGAATGGTTAAAACACCAACAGCGAGATCAACTAATTATTGCTACTAAAATAGCAGGGCCAGGTCGGGCAGTTAAGTGGGTCAGAGATGGGGCGCAAGAGATTAACAGAGATAATGTTAAACAAGCGATCGACAATAGTTTAAAGCGATTACAAACTGATTATATAGATTTGTACCAGATTCATTGGCCCGATCGCTATGTTCCCACTTTTGGGCAAACAATATTTGACCCACAACAGGAACGGGATACTGTACCTATTGCTGAACAGTTATCAGTGTTTGCTGATTTAATTCAAGCTGGTAAAATTCGTTATCTAGGTTTAAGTAATGAAACTCCTTGGGGTGTTAGCGAGTTTAGTCATGTTGCTAAACAATTAGGATTACCAAAAGTTGTTTCGATTCAAAATGCTTACAATTTAATTAACCGCACCTTTGATTCGGCATTAGCGGAAGCTTGCTATCGAGAAAATATTGGGTTGTTAGCATATAGTCCTTTAGCATTTGGTTACTTATCTGGTAAGTATGTCAATGGAAAACCAGAAAATACTCGCATTACTTTATATCAGGGTTTTGGGCAACGTTATCATAAACCTAACGTCAATGAAGCAGTGGCAGCTTATGTAGAAATTGCCCATAAATATAATCTTTCTCCTGTCCAACTTGCTTTAGCATTTGTGCGAAGTCGCTGGTTTGTTACTAGTACAATAATTGGGGCTACAACTATAGAGCAGTTGGACGAAAATTTATCTAGTTTAGATGTTATACTAGAAAAGGATATTATAGCAGAAACTGATGCTATTAATGTTAAATATCCTAGTCCAGCACCTTAAATAGTGGAACACTTTAGTGTTCACAACGAACGTTTGTTGTGAACACTAAAGTGTTCAAGAATCTAATAAGGTGTAGCGGCGAATGTCTGGGCCTGATGCAATTAATTCGGGAAGTTTGGCGATCGCACTTTGAATATGTTCCGAAGCTAGATGTGCATCCAAACTTTCTTGAGATTCCCACTTTTCCACAAAGGTAAAATCTGTGGGGTCTTCCTGATTTTGTAGCAAGTCATATTGCAAACATCCTACTTCTTTGCGAGTTGGTTCAACTAATTCTAATAATAAAGCTTTTGCTTCTTCTACTTTGTTAGGAAAGGCAATCAAACGAGCTACAGCATGAATTTGTTTAGACATAAGGATTAATTTTCACTCCTGTTTGACTAGCGGCTACTATGTAACGAAAAAGATACTCTATTAACTCAATAAAATTGCGGGCTTTTTCTGTTGAATCTGCCCAGACTGTTACTCCATGATCTCGAATTAGTAAAGCGGGAATTTGTGGAGGCGCAAGTTGAAAACACTCTTTAATTTCTCTAGCAATTTGGCTAACATCAAAATGGTTAGGAAAAATAGATAATGTAATATTCAAATTTTCTTGCCAAATATTGAACCCTTTGAGCATTTCCAAGGGAGGTAATAATAAAGTATCTCCTTCAACAAAACGAGAAACTAAATTTGCTTCAATTGAGTGGACATGGTAACAGGCTTGTGCTTCTGGAAATATCTTGTAAATAGTTTGATGGATTGCTGTTTCGGCTGAAGGTTTTAGATCGTTTGATAGCGATTCTACAATACCATCAGGAGTAATTTTGACGAAATCTGTCAAGTTTAAATTGCCTTTTGATTTGCCACTAGCTGTAATCCAAAAGCTGCCGTCTGGTAAACGTGCTGAGAGATTTCCGGCTGTTCCCGCCATCCAACCTTGTTTGTAAAAATGTTCAGCATTAGCCATTAGTTCTAAACGTAAATCAGGAACAGACATGACAATCTAATTACTCTCCCACAATTCGGCTAAACGATCGCGTACATCAAAGAAATCATTCCAGCGAATATAAGAAGTCTGATGTTGATCCAAATATTCGGCGAGACGATCGCGTGCAAACACAATTGGCGCATAAAGTGCCATATTTAAATCTGTGAGAGAATCACCAATAGCGATCGCTTCCCTCGCATCATAATCCTCAATCACCTTAACTTTAGCAACCATTTCTGTGCCATCTTCGTAAGGTGAATTAATTTGTAAATACTCACTGCTGGTATCAACATTTATGGCGTGAATGGCGTGAACTCGCTGTACTAACTGATTCAAAACCACTTCTACCATACCTCTTAATCCCCCAGAAACAACTACCAAAGGAACCTGATGTTGCTCTAGAAAATCGAGTAATTCAACAAAACCAGGACGGATGGGTTGCGATCGGGTAAACTCCAAAATATCAGGGTAGCGGTGACTAGGAATTGATTCAAGAATTTGCCGGACACCCTGCCTTAAAGTTACTTTGCGATCGTACATTTGTGGTAGTAATTCGGCAGAAATGTCTGGGGCAAATTCTTTGAATATTGCCACAAAAGTTTCGACAGCTGTAATTGTGCCATCAAAATCACAAAAAAGAATTCGACTCATTACACAAGTACTGAAGGAACTTGGATTTCTGTTCCAGTATACTGGGGAACCCAGCCTTCTGTACCAATGAAATAACGAATTGCTTTAATGCGGCGTTTTGGAGTTAGGTAAAACCAGTGTTCAGTTCCCGCAGGTACGTTAATATATTCTTCGGCTTGTACTGTTAATTCAACTTGGCTACCATCAGGACGGACAAAGCCAAAAATTCCTTCGCCATCAATGATGTAACGCACTTCATCATCGGCGTGGGTGTGAACGCGATCGAATTTTGCCAACAGTGCATCTAAATTAGGAGTTCCTGGGTACAGCACAATTAAATCGCGAGATTGATAATTTGCGGTTTGTTGCAGTTGCTCAAAATAACCATCCAATGCTTTGAGTACTTGCTCTTTTTCCTCGTCGTTTAAGCTTTCTTGTTCCAGTAAATGATGAAGTTGTGGATCTTCTCCTACTGACCAATAATTGAGTTGAATGTTGAGCGATGATAGTTCATTGCTAATGGTTAACAAATCGTTGTAAATCGTTCCGTCTGCTAGTCTCAGTTTTGCCATGATTCAAACTCCTGTCTATGGAATTTTTTGTTGGTATTTCTTAATTTAACTCAGATCCTCGACTTCTCAAAGAACTAACCATGTATAAAGAAATAAGTTGTCATGGTAAAAGCCACAACAATGACAAATCTCCTAATTAAGATCGGTTGAAGTTTCCGAGCATAATGAGCTATTAAGTAACCACCTAACGAAGCACCGACTGCCATTAAAATTGCCTGGTGCCAAAAAATTAACCCAGCGAAAACAAAGGGAATAATCGCAATCCCATTAATGCAACCACCTAAAAATGTTTTAAAGGCATTCATGGTGTGAATATTTTTAATGCCTAAGAAAACTAAGGTTGCTAACATTAAAATTCCTAGACCTGCTCCAAAGAATCCTCCATAAATAGAAATGGCAAGTTGTGCTAGAACTACTTTAAATAATGGAGGAGATTCGGAAGAAGATTTTCGGCTCCATTTGTAAAACAAAGCTTTGATTTGCTCGCCAAATGTAAACATTAATGTTGCCAATAGCAGCAAATAAGGAATCAAAGCTTTGAAAACATCCGCAGAAGTGTAGAGTAAAGCGATCGATCCTAATGTTCCACCGATTAAACTAGTCAAAGCTAGGATTAATAGCGTCCGTCGTTCGATGTGAAAATCTTTCCGATAAGCTCCTGCACTCGCCAACGCCGCTACCCACAAAGCAGTATTATTAGTAGCATTAGCAGCGATCGGTGGAACTCCGGTAAAAATCAGTGTGGGAAAAGTGATGAAACTGCCCCCACCCGCAACAGCATTTAGTCCTCCTGCAATGAATGCTGTGCCGAAGAGTAGGAGCGTATCAATTAATGGTAAAGATAAGAGAGGAATCATGAACCGCTAATATTTCAAACTCCGGGAGTTTGACCTCCATCTACTAAAAATTCGGCTCCAGTAATTGAAGAAGCTAAATCAGAAACTAAAAATAGTGCTAGATTTGCGATCGCCTCTGGTTGCACAAGTTTACCTAATGGAATGGCTTTGAGCGATTCAGCTTTTATTTGTTCGACGCTTACTCCTTGTGATTGCGCCCTTTGTTCTGCCAAGCGTTCGGCTCTTTCGGTTGCAGTTAATCCTGGTGAAATTGCGTTAATTCTAATGTTATGTTGCGCCAGTTCTGAAGAAATACCTCTGGTAAAATTTAGCAATGCGGCGTTGGTAGTACCACCTGGAAGAAAATTAGGGCGAGGAGTACGTCCGGCTCCACCAATGATATTAACAATTCGCCCATCTCGGCGATGTATTTGATTGGGTACAATGGCTCTAACCAAACGGATATAGCCCAATAGTTTTAAGTTCCAGGCATCAAGAAAAGCATCATCTCCTAAATCCAAAAATGAACCAGCACGAGCCGAACCAGCATTGTTGATTAAGATGTCTATTTGCCCGAAAGTTTCTAATGTTTTGGAAACAAGAGTTTCAATATTTTCTGCTTTTGTGATATCAGTAGGAATTGCTATTACTTTGTTTCCTTGATTCGGTATTTCTCGAAGCTCATTTACGGCTTTCTCTAACCGATCGACATCACGAGCAGCGATCGCCACACTCACACCTTCTTTATACAATGCTTTGGCAGTTGCCAAACCAATACCTGCACTACCACCAGTGATGATCGCACTTTTCCCAGTCAATCCCAACTCTAAACTCATAATCACATCCATTAATTAAGCATTAAAAAAACTAAATCTTTGACACTAACCAAAAACCTATCTGTGTTCATCTGTGTTTATCTGTGGACATCTGTGGTTTAAAATCCAAATCTTTAAAACCAACTAAAAATCTCATCTGCGTTAAAAACATCTAACTAGGAAGGATATAACTTGGCATAAGTATCGAAAGGCAAAGCCACATCTTTAACTTGAATTTGCTTGGGAATAATCTTAAGTTGATAAAAGGTATCTGCTACCTGTTGTTGAGCAGTTAAAACAGAATCATCGATCGGTGAAAGTCCCCACTTCCGGCGCTGGTTAACGATTTCCAAAATTGAGGCATCAATATTCAATTGTTGGGAAAACTGTTGTGCTATTTCTTTGGTATTTTTCTGCCCCCATTCTTCGTTATTTTTGGCTTCTTCCAAAATTATCTTGACTAAATCTGGATTTTCTTGAGCAAACTTTTGAGAAGCCAGGAAAAAAGCCCGACGATCCTTTCCTACATTAAGATTTCGGATTTTCCCTGTATTTTCAATCACTGCTAAAAAAGGGTCCCAAATCGACCAAGCATCTATCTTACCTTGCTCAAAGGCAGCACGAGCATCCGATGGGGAAAGGGAAACAACCTCAACAGAATCAGCAGGAATGTTGTTTTCTTCCAGCATTGAAATGAGCAAATAGTGAGCGCTTGATCCTTTCTGAAGGGCGACTTTTTTGCCTTTTAAATCAGCAGGTTTTTGAATCGGTGAATCTTTTAAAACCACAATATCTTGTGTTTTTGGCCCTCGTGGAGTCATGCCAACGTAGTAAAATTGGGCACCTGCTGCTTGAGCAAAAATGGGCGGCGTGTCTCCTACACCTCCCCAATCTAAACTACCTGCATTCATCGCTTCTAACATAGGTGGGCCTGATTGGAAAAACACCCAATCAATTGCAAACCCTCTTTCCTTCAAACGCTTTTCCAGTTCACCACGAGTGCGAATCAAATCAAGTTCGGAAAATCTTTGATAACCAATGCGTACTTTAGATCCACTCGCTGTTGAGCCGCTGCTGGCTACAGGAGAAGCAGCTGTTTGATTTGCAGGTTGGTTGGTTTGTGCAGTTTGATTGGGTGAGTTGCTATTACAGCTGGCTGAAATCAGTGTTACACCTAAGCTTGTCAGCCCTAGCAGTACTTCTCGTCTTTTTAATCTCATGGTTTTTCAGCAGGATAAAAGACTAATGTTCATTGAACAGGATTTACAGATTAACCAAATTTTTTAATCAATCCTGTTCATCATATAAATCAATAAATCCCGATCCTATTTTTGGGCAGCAACAGCTGGTTCACCTAAGAATTTGGTGAATCTTTCAATGTAGTAACTCACGGGATTTTCTACGGCTTTAATTGATTGGCGTGAGCGCACAACATTCCACCATTCCTGCAACCGAGGTGTTTCTGTTGGTAGGGTAAAATTACGGAAATATTCCAACACAGGCAACCGTTCAAACCAAGGATAAAAGCCAATATCAACTAAGCTGAAATTCTCTCCTAACCAGTACGGCTTATTACCAGACAACTTACCTATTCCTTCTTGTTCAAGATACAACAAAGCTTCTAAAAACTCTCTTCTTCCTTGTTCCTGTTCAGTAGAATCTTTACCACGTAAGAGTTTGTTGAATGCAGGGACTAAGCGAGTATTAGCGTAGTCGATCCAAATCCGAGCGATCGCTTTAGCTCCCGGATCTTTAGGTAACAAAGGTGGTTCGGGAAAAACTTCTTCGAGATATTCATTAATAATACTCGATTCAAATAACTCGACATCCCCATGCTGACGGGGTGACAACAATCGGTAAACCCCTTACTGCGTGCGGGGTTTACCGATTGTTGTCAAAAAAAAAGAGGTCTGCTATTCTCAAGAAGACCTAATTAACGAAAATAATGAATTTATTACCATTATTTTACACCGAA
>NZ_JBHFNQ010000213.1:0-8461 GCF_041929345.1 Floridaenema aerugineum BLCC-F46 | reverse complement strand
TTTTTTTTGTTTTTGTTTTTTCGGCATATTTTTTTTTGTTTTTTTCTTTACTCTATTTTTTTTTTTTTTTTTCTTTTCCTATTTTTAATAACATTTTTTTATAGGCCCTTTCCCCCCCAACAACGTACCGAATCTTAATCTCTTACGTTACTTGAGTTAATATTATTACTTAAAGCGTTAATGAGAAACAATATGGATCATGATTTGTTAGCTTTTTGCGGTGGAGTTTGCTTGCTAATAGTTTATCTAATTTTTTCGGCGATGACAGAAATGGGGACAAAATTACCCTGGAAAAAATAGGAAACCCCACTGCTAACGGTGGGGAAACACAGCATAGTTTTTTGGGAGACACAGGCATAAAGCTTGTATCGCCACTTAACTATATTCTCGCAAAACTGCAATTTTTGCTACTTCATCCATTAGATTCACCCGATCGGGTAATATTTACTGTAAGAAGGCGGAAGGGAAATAATTATCTAGATTAGCAGTAAGCTATTTTAGGGCGTTTTTTGCAATTTAACATGGCAACCATCAACGACAACTACCTGAAGCTGAAAGCTGGATATCTGTTTCCCGAAATTGCGCGAAGAGTCAATGCTTTTGCTGAAGCTAATCCTGATGCTAAAATTATTCGATTAGGTATTGGTGACGTTACCGAACCTTTGCCGGAAGCTTGCCGCACAGCTATGATTAAAGCTGTGGAAGAAATGGGCGATCGCAACACATTTAAAGGATATGGCCCCGAACAAGGTTATGCTTGGTTAAGAGAGAAAATCGCCGCTAACGACTTCCAAGCGAGAGGATGCGAAGTAGACGCTTCCGAAATCTTCATTTCTGACGGTTCAAAGTGCGACACAGGCAACATTCTCGACATTTTTGGCGATAACAATATTATTGCAGTCACCGACCCAGTTTATCCCGTTTATGTAGATACTAACGTAATGGCAGGACACACGGGCGATGCAAGTGAAAAAGGCGAATTTGCAGGTTTAATTTATTTGCCAATCACCGCCGAAAATAACTTTACCGCTTCACTTCCTACGGAAAAAGTCGATCTAATTTATCTCTGTTTTCCTAATAATCCCACAGGTGCAGTTGCCACGAAAGAACATTTAAAAGCTTGGGTTGATTATGCCAAAGCTAACAATGCAATTATTTTCTATGATGCAGCTTACGAGGCATTTATTACCGAGGAAAATATACCCCATTCTATTTATGAAATAGAGGGGGCGCGAGATTGTGCGATCGAATTTCGTTCCTTCTCCAAAACCGCCGGATTTACCGGAACTCGTTGTGCATTCACAGTAGTACCAAAAACCTTAACCGCCAAAGCAGCCGATGGTTCCGATGTAGAATTATGGAAGTTATGGAATCGTCGCCAATCAACTAAATTCAATGGCGTTTCTTACATCGTGCAAAAAGGCGCAGAAGCAGTTTATTCCGAAGCAGGCAAAGCACAAGTTAAAGCTTTAGTCAGTTTTTATTTGGAAAATGCCCGGATTATCCGTGAACAATTAACATCAGCAGGAATCGCAGTTTATGGCGGAGTAAATGCCCCTTACGTTTGGGTAAAAACCCCAAATAATTTATCGAGTTGGGATTTCTTTGATAAACTGTTGCAAAATTGCAATGTAGTAGGAACTCCCGGTTCTGGTTTTGGCGCAGCAGGTGAAGGTTATTTCCGTATTTCTGCATTTAATAGTCGGGAAAATGTGGAAGAAGCGATGAAGAGAATTACCGAAAAGTTTAAGGTGTAATATGAAATTTGGGTGGGCTTTGCTCACCCTGAATAAATAGTTACAGTTAATCAGCGAGTATTGAGAGTAAATTAATAGGCTTGTTATATAAACTGATAGGCATATAAATTTAATATTTAGTAGCCTAGAGTCCTTATACTGAGATTTTGCATCTGCGGTTTTAGCTCGCCCGGAAATCAATTTCCGGGCTAATAGCTCAAGTCCATTAAAATGGACTGAAAGCTTTTAAACACTGAGTATTTAGTCCTCTTTAGAGGACTTTAGCTATGAGCCTGGGACTTGAGTCCCAGGCGGATTTTGGCACTGGTGCAAGATCTGAACGGAGTCTTAAAAAGCCGTTGTTATTTTCTACGCTGTTAGCCATCTCTTTTTAAACATTTCACCTTTAGGGCAAGTCGCCCAATGAGAGGAGCCGTCCAAATTGGCGGGTGAGTATCTCCCGCTCTTGGTCAAAATCCACTGAATCTCTGCACCACATCCTTTGCAGTAATCTTTTTTATTAATTGATGTATCCATTGATGCAACTCCTAAAAATTTCTATACTCTTATGTTTCCCTTAGATAAGTCAGGAAGAAACAAATCTCCCTAAAGCGAGTGTGAAGAAATTACGGCTCTTCCGTACTTAGGTTGATAAATTTTAGTTATATTAGGAGAAGGAAAATATCAGCAACTCCTACTGAAAAAGTATCAGCAACAATGACATTAGAAGAACTGCAAAAACAAGCACTGAAATTACCAACTAGCGATCGCTGGAAATTGTTACAAACTCTCTTAAAATCCCTAAAACGGGAAACTCCGCCAAAATTGAAACGGGGAAATCTATCTCGACTGCGAGGCATCGCCAAAAATTCAGAGGTAACAGACAATGTTGATTCCAAAGAGAATGATTGGTGGTTAAAAGTTTCGGGCAGCTTTGAAAACGATCCTACCTTTGATGAAGCGGTTCGTCTTGGACAAGAATGGCGCAAGTCTGCTGAATAGGTTGCCAACACTTTACAATGTATATTCTGGACAACAGTATAGAGGCAATTATTATGTCTATTCGTGATAGTGCGATCGCCAAACTACAACAACTTCCCGAACCACTCTTACAGGAAGTGAGTGATTTCATCGATTTTATTACTCAAAAACATCTTGCCAAAACTACTGAAAGCCAGAGTAAAGAAAAGCTTGTCGAAGCATGGTTAAAATGGTTTGAAGGTGTCGATCAATTAGAAGTAACAACCGCAGAACCAAGTAATAAGCAACTACGACCATTTGGTTTGTGTGCAGGTGAGTTTACAGTTCCAGATGACTTTGATGCTCCTTTGCCGGAAGATCTTATCAACGCATTTGAGGGCAAATGAGGATTTTACTAGATACCCATATTTTCCTCTGGTTCATTTTTGCACTTACTCTCGCATAAGTTTTAGTTTGTTACTGACAACCTATACTGCAACTTACTGATTAATAATTTCAGCAGCTTGATCTTTACCTTTTCCTTTAAGTCTAGCCAGACGTTGCTCTCGCAAACCAGCTTCTACGATCGCAATTAATTCATCAATCTGGAGTGTAAGCAAATCAATTTGTTGGTTAACTTCGCGCCACCTAGCTACACTTCTTGCTCTCGTTTCGGGGTCGGGTATTTGAGCTTGTTGATTCATGGCAAATTCCAATTTTGTTTAGTTTCAGAAATGCTTGCCTCGACAGCACCGATTAATGCTTCAGTCTGTTCAATAGTTTGAGCCAATAAGTTCAGCTCTACTCCGAATCAAGAAATTCTCGATACAAAGATTGCAGCAAATTATCTAACTTTTCTTCAGGACAACATTCAATTAACATTTCAAAAGCTTCAAATAATTTGGCGGCGCTATCTCCCAACAAAGGGCTTAATCCCCAAACATCTTGTACCCAATCTTGAGGACTTGTTTCCTCAAAAATCATTCTTTCTAAAAGTTGCTTTGCTTCTGTTTTGGAAATAGACATTGCTAAAAACGGGTAGTTGGTAATTAGAGAGAAAAGACAGGCAAGATGCCCATCCCACAATTTTTTATTTTCTTGTGGTGTGGGCATTTTGTCTCTACTAAATTTTATCCTTTTCTATTTCTTGTATTGCCACTGCATGAACTTGATGTAATTTCCTTCAAACTGCTGACCTTTTAACATCCGATGCCAATAAACCCAAGGTAAAATGTGTTTTTTCATGATCCACATACTCCAGCGTTCTTTAATTGGATTTAAGGGAAAACTGGACATTGGTGTAAAAGTATAACCATCAAATTCTGCCATTACTAATTTGTTGTAACCCGTAATTAACGGGCAACAAGTATAACCATTGTAGCGATTTTCTAATGGTTTAGATGTCATTAAAGCTAACAAATTTGCGACTAAAACTGGTGCTTGTCCGCGAATAGCAGCAGCAGTTTTAGAAGTTGGTAAGGAAGACGCATCACCCAAAGCAAAAACGTTGGGATAACGATTATGTTGTAAGGTGTCTTTATTCACATCTACCCAACCGAAAGGATTATTGGGAACGGCTAAGGGACTTTCTTTAAGAAAGTCGGGCGCACTTTGCGGTGGTGCAACGTGAATCATATCATATTTCAAGGTGATTTCTTCTACAGTTTCGTCATCCTTGGTGAGGTCAAAAACTGCTTCTTTGTTGTCAGCTTTGATTTCTTTTAAGTTGCAGCGAAATTTAACTTCTATGTTCCGTTCAGCGACTACTTTATCTAAAATGTCTGAGTATTCTTTGACAAAGAACATTTTAGTTAAAGTTGTGCAATACGTGACATTAGTTCGATCGCGCACTCCCAACTGGCGGAACATATCATCCGCCATGTACATCACTTTTTGCGGGGCACCGCCACATTTAATCGGTGTATTAGGATAAGTAAATATAGCGTTTCCACCTTTAAAGTTTTGAATAAGTTCCCAAGTATAAGGTGCATAAATAGGGGAATAATTACTGGTAACGCCATTTTTACCGATCGCTTCTTTCAGACCTTTAATTAAATGCCAGTTAATTTGAATTCCGGGACAAACAATTAAATAATTGTATTCAACTTCTAAACCTTCTTTGGTTAAAACTATATTGTTGTCAGGGTCTAATTTAACGGCATAATCTTTAATCCAAGTCACACCTTGGGGAATTAAATCTTGTTCATTTCTTACGGTTTCTTCTACTTGGAAAACGCCGCCTCCCACCATTGTCCAGCCGGGTTGGTAGTAATGTTTTTCTTCTGGTTCAATGATGGCAATATCAAGGGAATCATTTTGAGCTAATAACAACGAGGTGCAGGTAATCCCTGCTGCACCACCACCAATAATTACTATTTGATAATGAATTTTTTTAACTGAAATTTCGCTATCGGAAGTGATATTTTGAGATTGTTTTTCCGGTAATGTAACCATTCTTTTTTTTCCTAAAAACTTTTGGCTAGGGGTTGTTTGATAAGCAAGATCTATTAGCTTATAACTAAGCGGGGACAATAGTTAATTTTGTAAATTTACTTAACTTATTCCTAAGCAAAAATTTAAGTAAATATACTTAAGCGATGTTTGACTAACAAGTTGCGTTAGTAGAATTTTTCTCAAACTTCTCGATATTGATAGTAAGATTTCACAGCAGTTATAGAGGATTAAATGATTCTTACGAGAGATAAAATTTGTTCGGCCTACTGATAAAATTCGGGTTGAATCCTCGATAAGGGTAAACTCATTATGACTAATGTAAGTGAAGGAAATGGTGAAGCAAGCGCAACAAGTTTATATGAACAAGTGGGAGGAGAATCAGCGGTTAGAGAAATAGTTGATGACTTTTACAACCGCGTTTTAGCAGACGATACTGTTAATCACTTTTTCGCGCATACAGATATGGAAAAGCAGCGTCGTCACCAAACTGCTTTTATCTCTTTTGCGCTTGGTGGGCCAAAAGAATATACAGGTCGATCGATGGAAAAAGCTCATACTGGTTTAAATTTACAGCCAGAACATTTTGATGCGATCGCTAAACATTTAGGTGAAGCAATGGCTAATCATGGAGTTTCATCTGAAGGTATTAACCAAGCACTGGGTAAAGTTGCTACTTTAAAAGAAGCTGTTTTGTACAAATAAATTCCGCTTAAATTTTTTCCTTTGATGGTGGCACAATGCCAAGTTTGCCTAAAGCTTCATCCAGTTCTCTAAGTAGTTGAAAATCTTCTTCTGGTAAAGGTTTAGTAGCACTAATTAAATTGTCGGCGATCGCTGGATTTTTCTCCAAAAAGCTGAATGCTAGGCGAAATTGCTGAGGAGTTGCGGAAATAGGGGCATCAAAATGACAGGGAATAATTCGGTGAAAATTCCATTGACTAACTTGATTTGCCCAGTTAATTGTTTCCTGTGGGGCGCGATTCAAAATCAAAGCTTGCAGGATTGGTGCTACTAACAAATTCCCATCTCTGCGGAGTGCGTTAAATGAGTGTTGCCAGCCATTTTTCCATTGGAAGGGATAGATGCCAAAATAAGCTTTCTTTGAGCGATCGCTAACTTGGAAAGAACTCCGAAATGCTTGTCCTAATTTCACTGTTTCCATTGCACTAGGACGGAAGTAAAAGGCAAATAATGAAATGCGTTGCCAACCTTTGCGACGGTTAGCTTCGTTGTCCTCGACAATAGAAAAAGCATCATCTTTGGCGTGAAAAAGTAAGGGATAAGGTTCAAGTTCAACAATTTCCGGGGGAGTTTCGGGTACGGAA
Source organism: Floridaenema aerugineum BLCC-F46 (assembly GCF_041929345.1). Lineage (NCBI taxonomy): Bacteria > Bacillati > Cyanobacteriota > Cyanophyceae > Aerosakkonematales > Aerosakkonemataceae > Floridanema > Floridanema aerugineum. The sequence goes on along the minus strand of NZ_JBHFNQ010000213.1, from coordinate 1,986 downwards.
ACTATTGAATCAGTTACTAGGAGAGTTTGCGATCGCTTATGGAAAAAAGCCACCTCACCAAAGGAACCTAAACCTAATCCAATTGGGCCTAAAATTTTATAATCAAACTCATCAGCAAAAGGTGTTTTACTGCTATCATTTGGTAATATTTGAGTGCGTTTTGCGGGAAAACCTAACCAACTCAAAGGTAAAGAAATCGGAAAACTCCATTGACCGGGTGCTATGAAAATTTGGGATTGGGGAAAACGTCTGGCAAACGGGCCGACAAAAACCTTATGTTCTAGACCGGAAACAGTGGGCAAAATAATATATTTTACATCGCCATATTTGGCTACTAATTCTTTAACTAATCGAATACATTCTAAAGTTGGCGCAACAGGTGCATAGATTAACAAACCTCCTGCTGCCAATCTAACAACAGTCATTCTAATTGGTACGGCAACATAAAAAATGCCTTGTAACTGATCGAAAGTCCAGATAGTCTCAGGAACTACTTCTTTACGAATAGTTCGTCTTTTGCTGTATGGATAAAGTGGTACAACAGGCCAAAAAGCCCAGGAAATATCTTGAGGATTGATGTTTAAATTAATGGGTTTATCTTGTGTTTCTTGCCCTGTCATTTCAGTTTCTTCTACTCTACAATCGCTTTAGCTAATTTCTCAAATACAATTCTTAGTTTGTCCGCTGCTTCAGACAGTACCATTTTAGTAGAGACGTTGTATACAACGTCTCTACAATCTGAACAGATTAACCCATCAATATTACGCGATCGATCACATGAATTACACCGTTATCCGCTTCAATATCAGCGGCAATAACTGTGGAATTTTTCACTTCAAAAGCTTCAGAACAATCGATCGGAATCGGTGAACCTTCCAAAGAAGTCACAGAATTAAGTTTAGCTAAGTCTTCTTTCATTAATCTTCCTGCTACCACATGATATTTGAGAATCCTGCCTAACTGAGGAGGACTTTTCACCAAAGACTCAACAGTTCCCTCTGGCAATTTGGCAAAAGCTTCGTCATTGGGCGCAAAAACTGTAAAAGGGCCAGGACTTTTCAGCGCATCCACTAAACCAGCTATTTGAACAGCTGTTACTAAAGTCTGGAACGAACCTGCGCTAACTGCAATATCAACTATGTCAGCCATGAGTTTCAGTTTATCTACTATACAGATGCCTTATTGAGCTTATTAATATTCCTACGGCAGAAGCGCGTTGGATTCTTGGCTCAATTTGTCACCTTAGCATGAAGCGAGTCTTCTTGCTAAAAAATTCAAAATGTTTTGTTTTGGGGAACAGAAACCATAGCTAAAAAGTCAATTTATTATAGGATTGTAAGATTTTGTAAAAGTGAGAGCAAAAATGAATATTACTAAATTTGTGCTACCTTTGGCGATCGCAGGCAGTTTTATTTCTCAAACAGCTTTAGCCCAGGGAACTCTAGCTTTAGATGACATTATGCCTTTGGTTCGGCAATCCAGCAAACTAAACACAGAAGTAAATACTGCTTTGCGCCAAGCTGGTAAAAAACCGTCAGATATTACTTGTGTTGGAGTTAGATTGGGAAGTCAGTTTGGCCCCCTGAGTGCTTCTAGAGTTGCACCTTTTGAATGTAACTTTGGTAATAACAAAACTTTGAAGATTGAGGCAGATAATCTGGTAACTTTAAGAAACGGACACTCGATATTTTTAAATCAATTTTCCGAGTTTCAATCAAAACCTGAACAGGCTAATTTAGTCTTTCGTTTAAAATCTTGGAATTGGCAATAATGGGGATTGGTGATTGGGGACTGGGGAATTTTAGATTTTGGGATTGAATGTAGTAAGCCAAAATTTCTCAGTCCTTAACAAGCTATCAGCTTTCAGCATTCAGCTATCAGCTAATAATTATGGGTTTAAGTCCCCCACTATATCGTAAACGATTAGTGGCAAGCTTTAGTGGTGGGTCTAAATCCCCCACTATAAGCAGTCAAAAGCTGATAGCT
>NZ_JBHFNQ010000212.1:0-37262 GCF_041929345.1 Floridaenema aerugineum BLCC-F46 | reverse complement strand
TCTATTAACAAGATTAGTAATACGAGCGCTTAAGCGCAACAACGTACCCATTCTAAATCAAATTTGCCACCATTCGCATTCCTGCGGGTGCTGCTAAAGTTAAGCCGCGACGCACTGGGCGCACGGGACGTTTATTAACAGAAGAAACTTGAAAACGTGAGAGAATTGTTGCTAAAACTAACTTCATTTCATACTGAGCAAAAGCCATACCAATACAGCGTCTAGTTCCTCCACCAAAGGGCAAATATTCATAAGGTGAAAACTGCTTTTCTAAAAAGCGTTCTGGTTTAAATTCATTGGGTTGGGGGTAAACTTCTTCTCGGTGATGAGCTAAATAAATGCTGGGAATAATTACTGTTCCTGGTTCTAATTTGTAACCCATAATTTCGATCGCACTTTTTACTCTCCGAGGAAAGGCATTCAAAGCAATAGGATAAATCCGCAGTGTTTCTTGACAAACTGCTGTTAAATAAGGCAATCTCGCAATAATACTTGGATCTGGATTTTCTCCTAAAGTTTTTAACTCACTTAGGAGTTTTTCTTGGACTTTGGGTAAGCGATCGATCCAATACAACGCCCAAGTTAATGCTGATGCAGTAGTTTCATGTCCCGCTATTAACAAAGTCATTAATTCATCGCGTAATTCTACATCAGTCATTGGTTGATTGTTTTCGTCACGCGCAGACATCATTAAACTGAGAATATCTTGGCGATTTGAGTTGACTTCGGCTCGACGTTCCTTGATTAAAGCATAAACTAATTCATCAATTTGTTTGATTTGGCGCAACACCCAACCCCAAGGACTCCAAGCACCTAAATCTTTTTGGAGAAAGCCAAAAAATAAGGCAAAAGATAACAAGGGAGAACCAAGAAATTCTAATAATGAACTGATTTTTTGTCGCAGTTGTTGTAACTTTTCTCCTTCATCTAAACCAAACACAACTCGCAAGATTACCCGCAGAGAAATTTCTTGCATTGACTCACGAACATTAAAAGATTTACCCGGTTTCCATTCGTTGATTACTTGTTGGGTAATTTCCTCAATTATTTGACCATAAGCTCGCATTCTTTCGCCATGAAAGGGAGGAGTTAAAAGTTGACGTTCGCGCTGATGACGATCGCCCTCTAAAGCCAACAACGAGTTTATTCCCAACAGAAATGATAAACCAGAGTTTCCCCCACCCGCCTCTAAATGATTAGCATCAGCGGCAAAAATTGCTTGTAGTGCTTCGGGTTGGCTGAAGTAAACTAAGGGAGTTTTTCTTCCTCCGACAGTGAAGGAATCGCCATAAATTTTGGCAAAGTCTTCCACATAGTCTATGGGGCGAGTAACAAACTTGATTAGGCGCAGAAATACGGGCATTTTTGGCCCATCGGGAAGAGTGCGATCGAGAGTCATAAATATATTTTGCTAAATTCCCATCTACTTTATTGTGCCAATTTCTACTTGACAAATGCCACAGAGTCATAAAGTAAAGGCGAAGCATTTCGGCAAATATTTTTGGGTTCTACCAACAAATTATTACCGGAATGCTTCGCCCCTACAAATCTACCTACTACCAATTACTGATGAGCAAAACCTATTTACCAAATATAAAAAAATTAAGATAAAAGTCGAGGAAAGCGGTATATTCTGGAAAGTGAGCGTCGGAAGCAACCAGTGGCTAAAATCATCGCGATTCTAAACGGTAAGGGAGGCGTAGGAAAAACTACTACAGCTATTAATTTAGCTGCAACCCTCTCGGAGAAATCAGAAGTTCTTTTAGTTGATGCAGATATTCAAGGTTCCGCCAGTTGGTGGTTTGGGCGGGCTAAAGATTCCTGGGGATTTGACTTAGCCCAGGAAACAAATCCTAAACTTTTGAATCGGTTACGCAAGATAGAAGGCTATGATTTAGTAATGGTAGACACACCTCCGGCGCTGCACTCGGACGCATTAGCAGCCGTGATAGCGATCGCAGATTATCTAGTTTTGCCCACACCTCCAGCACCAATGGATTTAGCCGTACTGATTGAAACAGTCAGGGAAGCAGTGACACCGAAAGGTATCGCCCATCGGGTGTTGTTAACAAAAGTTGATTCCCGAAGTTTGGGCGAAGCACTAGAAGCGCAAAACACGCTTTTAGAACTAGGAATCCCCGCTTGTCATGCTTTTGTTCGGGCTTATAAAGCTCACGAAAGAGCCGCTTTAGATGGTGTAGCAATTACACATTCGCGTGGCAAAAATGCGCGGGAGGCTGAAGCTGACTACCGTCGAGTTGCTAACGAATTACAGCGAGATTGGAGGTAAGAATTATGGCAAGAAAAAATCTTTCTGATTTACTGCGTCAAGAAGCACAAAAAGGCACAAATTCTGAAGATGAAACTGTGAAAAATAATGATAACGGAGTCATCGATGTGCCAGTAGTAGAAGCAGTGGAAATTACAGAAGAAGTTAGCACAAATGATAAAACTTCTGCAAAAGGCAACACACCCACTAAAGCCGAATTAGAAACAACAGTAGCCCAATTGCAAGCGACTTTAGAGACAGCTAAAGATAATGAAGCAAGTTGGCAAAAAGAGATTGGGGAATTGCGATCGCACTTAATCAAATCCCAGCAAAATGAAGCCAAGTTAGAAAAAGAACTGACGGAATTGCGCTCGGAATTAGACAGCCAGAAAAAATTGCTGAAACAGCAGGAACAAAAGTTAGAAAAAACTAACCAAATGAAAAAAGAGTTAGACGAAGCGAAGCAAACTTCCCTGCAATTAGCAAATGCTAACTCGGCAATTGAAGAAGAGGTAAAACAGTTAAGAAAGAAATTGGAAGACTTACAACCCAAACCCGCACAATTACCAACAAAACCTGCACCATTAGCAACAAACCCCGCACCATTACCAGTTAGACAAATAAGAAAAGAAGGGAAACACTTACATTTCCCCTCACAAGCAACTGATAATTCAGATGATTTCGCCTCTAATACTTGGTTGCTGGACTAGAACTTGTAGCAGTTGGCGAGTAAGTGAAATTAACCTAAGTTTTACCTCTTACCTTCTGCCTTTTGCCTTCAAAAAGTTAGCGTTTTTGTACTTTTGCTTCCAACAGTTTGGCGATCGAATCTTTTTCCAGCAATCCCACTAACACACCATCAGCTTGAACTACAGGTAGTTCAGTAACATTAGTTTGTTCGATCAATTTTGCCACATCAAGCAATGATTGATTTGAATTTACTACCTTAGTTTGATCTACAGGTTTTGTCAGATCTCTTACTGGTGTGAAGGGCCAAAGATCGGTGGAAACAGTTCTCAAGTCATCTACAGCAATTTCTCCAACTAACCGACCTTGTTCATCGATGACTAAAAACTTGCGCCAGAGGTCTTTACCAATCACAAAATCGTTAGCTAATTTTCGCAAAGAAATTGACTCTAAAACAATTGGGCTGTTAGGATTTACTGCTTCCTCAGCTTTCAAATTGGTGAGTTGATTTTGCAATTTAGCATATTGAACAGCACGCCCAGCATTTTGTAACAAGAACCAACCAATTAAAGCGTACCACCAACCACCAGCAAAGCCAGTTCCCAATAATCCTAAAACAATTGATAGCCCGAAACTAATTCCTAGAAAACCAAAAATTTGACCAAATCTACCTGCGAAAATCACACCTTTAAAAGGATTACCAGTGATTTTCCAAACCAGGGCTTTCAGAACATTTCCACCATCTAAAGGTAAGCCAGGAATTAAGTTAAATAAACCCAATGCGAGGTTAGTATAAGCGAGCAATCCTAAAACTACTGCCAAAGGCCCATAAATGCCAGTGCCCACACTAAGAAATGTGAACAATCCAAACAGCAGAAAACTAACTAATGGGCCTGCGATCGCCACCCAAAAAGCCCCTGCTGGAGTCTTAGATTCTTCCGCTAAATTAGCCAAACCACCAAACAAAAACAAAGTAATTGATTTGACTTCTATTCCTTGACGAATAGCAGCAAAACTATGTCCTAGTTCATGCGCCAAGACAGAGGCAAATAGCGATAAAGCTACAATTAATCCCAGTACTAAACCCAGTTGGCTACTATAGTTTAACGTCACCAATCCCAAAATAAAAAACCAAGTGGGATGGACGAAAAAGGGAATGCCAAACAAATTACCAATGCGAATAGAACCGTTCATTTATTTGCCTCTGATTTCAGCTTCTAGAAGATAATTTTATCCTCTGTTATCTTCAATTGTGACAAAATGTAACTATTGTTTTCATTTTTCAACTTTCGTATTTTCCGTCATTTACGGTTCGGTTTTGCCGATCGCAAACAAAATACCTAACAATTTCGGCATAATATAAGAGTACCCCTCCTCTCTTTCTCTGCGTCCTCTGCGTCTGGAGCGGTTCAAAAAAAGCATAAGTCAGAGTCACAAGACCTAACCTAGAAAATATACGAATTTAAGATCAACTTTTGCAGTTTAAATAAAAAATCCCATGACACCCGCATCCCAAAACAACCAAGTCACCCGCTATTACAAACAAGAAGATATCCAGCAAATTCTCCAAATAGCCATTTCTCGGCAAGTTAACGAAGGAGAATTTACTCGCGAACAACTGTGGGAAATCGCTGATGAGTTAGATATCGATCCGCAAACATTAGAATTAGCGGAATCAGAATGGTTAGCCAGACAAGGAGAACAAAGGAAGCGCCAAGAATTTAACTTATATCGCCGGAGTAAATTTAAAAGACACTTTGGTAGATATGCAATTACAAATTCATTTTTAATGTTGTTCAACTTTGTCGCAGTTGGACATTTAACTTGGTCGCTTTATCTCTTGTTACTCTGGGGTTTAGGTTTAGGACTAAATGCCTGGAATACCTTTCAATCCGATGGCGAGGAATACGAAAGGGCGTTTCAGCAGTGGTATCGTCGCTACCAATTTAAAGAAACGGTTAACAACTTTTTCGATAAGTTATTAAAATCTTGGTAGCTGTTAGTGATTAACTTTAACAAATGACCAATGACCAATGACCAATGACAAATGACTAATTAAACGCAATAAATGGTGATATCTTCTCCACATCGATCGGCTAGGTAAGACAAAGCCCGAAAGCGTAAACTCATCAGTTGATCGTAGAGAGGATTAATTTTACAAAGTGGGGGAATGTGTAAAATAGTTTGCCCGAATACTTTAAGATCTCTAGCAAAGGGACATTGTGAGGGAATTAAACGGCAAACTAACTTAGCAAATTGGCGATCGCGCACATCAATGTCATCTAAAAATTGGCGAATCGGATGTAAAATGTAATCTACAATACTGGGGGATTTGTGATAGTGGCTAGTAATAACAGTCATATAGTTACCTCAATAATTTATATTTCTATCTTCATCCCTACAACCAGTTTTTCCGGTGACTTGACAAAGTAATTGCTGGTGATCGTTGAGGATAAAATTTGCGATCGTACTTCTACCTATCAAGTGACTTGAGACAGCTTCAGGAGTGATTCACCTCACATTAGTTAAAATTAATTACAGATTGTAATTACTAATAACAATTAAGTTAAATAGAGTTACAGATTGTTATTACAGATACAGTTTATTTAGCGATCTGATTAGAATAGAAAACTATAGGTGTTCATCGCAGTCTCATCACTGCCAACGGAGGTGGAATTATGTCAGAAGTAACGTATGAAGTTCCAGTTCTTCACAATATTCAAGAACTCGAAGAAGCGATCGAGCAATACAAATCCAAAGACTTAAACGTTAACGAACTCCTTTGCCAGTGGCAAGCGATCCGTGACGCAGCTTTGAATTTAGCTTCATCCAACAAAGACGCTGAGAAAGTTCCAGGTCAAGATAGTTACTAGTTTTAGCAAGATTAATACAGGTATTGCACAAGTATAGATCTGGTATAATCAATTTCGGTTTTACCAGATTTTTTAACCGGAAAAAAACACTAATAAAAAACCGCCCAGATACAACACTAATAACAGAAAACTCTCAAAGCCAATGTTGCCAATGCCATGTTTTTTTACACCGCAACAAGCCTAAGAGTAGTGATTTATTTGTAAGCATAAAAAGGTTACGCTGGTGGATTTTAGAATAATACGGTAAAATTGACGTATGATGTTTTCATCGTACATGAAATAGGTTAAGTTACAATGAGAGCCAATCCAGGGGGAGAAATCGCTCCATCAGAGGTTTTTGGGCGGGATAAGCTGATTCAACGTTTATGGCGAATTTTGGAGCGACAAAGCTTAGTGCTCAGTGCAGAGCGGCGGATGGGCAAAACTAGCATTCTTAAGAAGATGAGAGCGGAGGCTCCAGCGGACAAGCTACCTGTGTACCGTGACCTGGAAAAAGTTCGATCGCCCTTAGAATTTGCTCAGACTATTTTTGATGATGTAGAAAACTATTTAAGTGGTTCGCAACGAACAGCCCAAAAAGCAAGGCAATGGCTGAAAAATTTAACGGGTTTTGAGATAGGTGGACTGGTAAAATTCCCCGATAATGTTGCCGATCAGTGGAAAGCCCTGCTAACAAAAACTATAGAAGATCTTGTAGAGAATCAACAAGACCGCAAGGTAATTTTCCTTTGGGATGAAATGCCCTTGATGCTTGACAATATCAAAAAGAAAGAGGGCGAAAATGCAGCAATGGAAGTGTTGGATACATTGCGATCGTTGCGTCAAACTCACTCAGAATTGCGAATGGTTTACACTGGCTCAATAGGTTTACACAATGTCCTCACAGCACTTAAACGAGCGGGATATATTAACCGCCCAACAAATGATATGAAAACTGTAGATGTGCCACCTTTGTCAGCTGATGATGCTGATGAATTAGCGCGACGGTTGCTGGAGGGAGAAGGAATTCAGACAGAAGAACCACAATTAACATCCCAGGCGATCGCCAATTCTGTAGATGGTATTCCCTACTTTATTCATCATATTGTTGACCATTTGGTAGCGGAAGATCTGGAAGCAAATCCCGCCATTGTGGATGAAATTGTTAACAGTTATCTTGTCGATCCGCAAGATCCTTGGGATTTGCGTTACTACCGTGAACGAATTAATAATTACTACACCGATGAGGAAAAACAGATAGTGCTAAATCTGTTGGATATTCTGGCAGTTACGGATCAACCTTTGCCATTTGACGAACTATTTAATCGACTTCAGTCTCAGTTAGTTAATGCAGACCGCGAAAAGACAAGAGATGTATTAACTTTAATTCAGCAAGACCACTATATTAATTTGCAATCTAATGGCTATTGCTTTCGTTTTTCAGTAATTCAACGCTGGTGGAAGAAGCAAAGGTGCTAAGAAGTATGAAAGCAATATATCTTTCCCCCTTTACTCCTAGTTTGATGATGCCGGAAACATTGGAGCAAATCTTTGTCCAGCGTCAAAATTTAGCAGAGCAAATTATTGAATTAATCCGCGAAAGTGCTACTACCCCATCAAAGCATTACACCCTACTTATCGGGCCGCGAGGAATTGGTAAAACACATTTAATTTCATTGATTTATCACCGCATCTGCAAGATGGAAGATTTACGAGATCGTTTGTTGATTGCTTGGGTAAACGAAGAGGAGTGGGGTATATCATCATTTCTGGATTTAGTGGTGCGGATTTTAAAAGCGATCGAAAAAGAGTATAACGATAGCGAACTTGCTAAACGGATAGAATCACTTTACCAACTAACAGTTGATCATGCCGAAAGTGCAGCAGGTGAATTGCTAAAAGAAACTATTGGAAATCGCACGCTGCTGTTATTAATAGAGAACCTTGACGAGGTATTTGCAGGTTTAGATGAACAGGGACAAAAACAACTAAGAGCATATTTACAAGAAAACTCTTTCTGCACAATTGTAGCTACAGCCCAAAGTTTATTTAATGGGGTAAAACTTCAAACTTCTCCTTTTTATGGTTTTTTCCGCATCCGTCATTTAAAGGATTTGACGCTTGATGAAGCGGTGGAGTTGTTGGCAAAGGTAGCGAAAGTACAGGGCGATCGGGAATTAGAATCTTTCATCCGAACTTCAACAGGACGCGATCGCATTCAAGCTGTACATTACCTAGCTGGTGGAAATCCTCGAATCTACATTATTTTCTCTGCATTTCTCAACCGCAAATCTCTTGATGAACTGGTGGAAGCGTTCATGGCAATGCTGGATGATTTAACGCCTTATTATCAGGATCGAATGAAGTGTCTCTCACCTCAGCAGCGAAAAATTGTGGATTTATTGTGCGATCGTCGTCATGCTGTTACCGTTAAAGAAATTTCTCAACGTTGTTTTATTACTCATCAAACAGCATCAAGTCAACTTAAGAAGCTGTTAGAAATGGGCTATGTTAATTCTGAATTCATTGGACGTGAGTCATATTATGAACTGCGTGAACCGCTAATGCGATTTTGTCTTGAAGTGAAGAAGCAACGGGGTGAGCCGATACAATTGTTTGTGGATTTTTTGCGTATTTGGTATACACCAAAAGAGTTGCAACAGCGATTGAAGACGCTTCCAGCTAATGCTTCTCTGGAACGAGAATATTTGCGTCATGCACTACAAAAAACTGAAATAGAAAGTAAAGATCCTCGTGTGGTAGCTTGTTTGAAGGAATTTTATGCGTTGATTGAAAAACATGACTTTCCCCAAGCTCTACAAATGGCAAAGAAACTGGTATTGATTCGGGGTCACGCAGATGATTGGAGCTTACAGGGATTCTGTGAGGGCATACTTGGAATTTGGGATGAGGCATTAGCATCGCTTGATAAGGTGCTTGAGTTAAACCCTAGTGATGGGAAAGCTTGGTCAATGAGAGGCACTGCGCTTGCCATTCTCGAACACTATGATGAAGCATTGGCATCTATTGAAAAAGCAATTGAGTTAGATCCCGATGATGCCCTGAATTGGTCAAACCAAGGGGCAACTCTGTTGAATCTTGAACGTTATGATGAAGGCTTGGTATCTTTTGACAAAGCGATTGAGCTTGACCCAAATAGTGAGCTTGCTTGGCATAACCGAGCAAAGGCGCTCATTGATCTAGAATACTACGAGGAAGCATTGGCATCCTATGACAAAGTAATTGAGTTAAACCCTCTCAATCCTTCAGCCTGGGGCGGTCGAGGTGCAATACTGCTTTTATTAGGACGTTTCGACGAGGCATTAGCATCCTGTGAGAAAGCTATTGAGTTGAACCCTTATCACGCCTCATATTGGCGCAATCGAGGTGTACTGCTATTGATATTCGGACGTTATCAAGAAGCATTGGTATCCTACCACAACGTAATTGAATTAAACCCTTTCGATCCGTTGGCTTGGGTTGACAAGGGTGAGGCTTTGGGTGAACTTCAACGCTACGATGAAGCATTGATATGCTGTGATAAGGCGATTGAGCTTGAGCCGAATTATGCTGATGCTTGGTTCAAGCGAGGTTGGCTTCTAGGCGAACTTGGACAGAATGAAGAAGCATTGGCATCCTGTAACAAAGCGATCGAACTCGGTGTGCAATTTTCACCTGTTTTCTTCAATCGCGCTGAATATTTGCTAGCACTAAACCGATGGGATGAAGGGATCGCAGCCTTAGACGATGCACTAAATCGTTTCGTCGATGCAGAGGAGCCAGATACAGGAGACGAAAAGGCTATTATCCGAAATTTGTTTAACAGCACCAACGATGCAACTATATGGCGATCGCGCATCAAAACCCTAATTGAACCTTACGACAAACACCAAGTTCTCTCAGCATTAGGTAAAGGACTTGTTGAAAGCATCCCCACAATAATGTCAGAAATGGTAAGCGACAAAGCAGCACAAACATGGCTGGAACTTTGGCGCGAAATTGTGGGTGATGCCAAAGAATTTGAAATTCCCTTGCGTCTGCTCAAAACTGCTGTTGAATATAAGGTGAAAAAAGGCGATCGCCGTGTTTTACTAGAACTTCCCATTGAAGAACGTAAGTTATTAACAGAAGAACTAAAAATTGAGGAAGCATACAAAAAGTAAATTGGTTTTATCTCAGGTTTTATCAGATTTTTTAGCCAGAAAAAAACACTAACAAAAACCCGCCCAGATATAACAGTAATAACAGAAAACTCTCAAAGCCAATGTTGCCAATGCCATGTTTTTCGCGCCGCAACAAGCCCAAGAGTAGAATTGCAGTCATTAAAATAGTTAAAGCTAAAAGAAATACTTGGTGTTCTGTTAAAGCTTCATAAATTGAACCTTTGTGATAAGCGAGATCGCACAAAGCTAAAACTAAGACATCAAAACTATTGCCACCGAGAACGCCGCTTACTGCTAAAGTAAATGCGCGACGTTGTACAGCTGCGATCGTAGTTACTAATTCCGGCAATGAAGTACAAATTGCAGTGAACAAACTACCCACAGCATTTTCGGAAAGATTTGTGGATTTAGCAATAGTAACACCAGCTTGTTCCACAACATACCCAGCAAGACCTAGAATAGCAGCAAGTAATATGAAATATACCCATAACTTAATTGTTGACGAATCATCTTTCTCTTCGATTAATATTTCATTATTTTCTGTATCCTGAGTTTTCCACATCGGCGAACTGTAAGCAACTGATACTAAACGCAAACCAAAAATATAAGTAATAACTAATCCAAAAGATGCAGGATGAATTCCCCAAAAGTTAATCAGTGGATAAGCAGTTGCTAGTAAAGGAATGGTGAGTAAAACTATTAGTAAACTTCCTTGGGTTAAAGTGGCAGCAGAAGCCGCAGCGTATTCTAAATTTGCTTCTAAATAAGTGATGTCAGCTATTCCTAAAAAGGCTGTTTGTACAGCAATATCACCAAGCGCATTACTCAAAGCTAATACTGGATAGTTGCCTAAAGCGGCGGTGACTGAAGTAACAATTCCCGGTAAAGAGGTACTAAATCCTAAGAATAAAGCACCCATTAATGCTTGTCCGAGTTTGGTTTTTTGGGATAGGCGATCGGCAATTCCAGCTATGAGAGTACCGCTGACGACAATTACCGCAGCTGAGACAATAAATAAAACAATACTAATTTGTAGGGATAAGTTAGTCAAGTTTGATACTGGTTTTTAGCAGGTTTCTCTTCTATTTTAGAGACAATTATCTGTTTTGGTGTTTAAGAACTATTTCTGATCCGTTTCCTTCGCTTCCACATAATTAAACTGACAGCTAAAACAGTAAATATCAGAATACTTAAAGGTAGCGCTAATTTAGTTGATGAGTTAGCCGCAGATTTGGAATTAGCTTTTAGTTTGGCTGAGGCTAATTGTACTAATAATTTATGGGCAGCAGTTGAGGGATGAATACCATCCCAAAATAAATATTCGTTGGGCCGATCGCAAATATTACCTTGATTAAGACAACCTTGAGTGACGTTCTTTAACCCGTATTGTTGGGGAGAGTTATAGACCCGTTTAAATAGCGCATAAACATCAACATATTTAATATTAATAGCACCAATTCGCTGGCGTAAACTTGCTAAAGATGCGGCTAATCCTGAGTTATGAATTTGAGTTAAACTGCTGAGAGAATTGGCACGTTCAGTTGTGCGTGTAGCTGGAAGTTTGCCTAAATCTGGCAAGTTAACCACAACAATATTTTTCGCCCCAATTTCCGCTAAACGCTTGACTGACGTAGCTAAATTATTAATAGGTACAGTAGTATCAGTTGCGCCGCCAAGGTAATCATTAGCACCAGCCCAAATAATATAAAGCGCGTTAGGATTGGCAGCCGGATTTTTAGCTTTAAACCTTTGAATTTGGGTTAAAACTCCTGGTGGTAAATCTTGCGAATCGCCTGTTTTAGCACCTCCATAAGCAAAGTTATTATTTAAATTAGAAGTTAATTTTAACCCAGATGCGAGATATTCTACCCAAACAGGGCCATCAGAATAACGTCCTTTAAAATAAGGTGGACTTGGGGGACTATTCCCATTAGTAGCTAGGTAAACATTACCTACATCGGAAAGACTATCACCAAAGACATAAATTTGCGGAAAATTTTGTGCTGAAATGGGCTTGAAAGACCCTACAATAATTGCTAAAGAAATTGTCAATCCGACAATCGCTAACCACCATTTTTTCATTCTTGCTATTTCCAGATTTATTTTTATGGTTTTTCTCTTCTATTTTAGAGAAATTTCGAGTTATTGTTATAGCTGAGGTTATTTTGCAGGTAAGTTGTCTAAACTATGATTAACGAATCTGAGGTTATTTTATCCCCTTTGCTGTCTGTTTTACAGGAATTGCATCTTAAATATCAGCACTTACAAGAAGGGAAGTTAGCAAATTATATTCCAGAATTGGCGAAAGTCAACCCGGAATTGTTTAGTATCTGTGTCATGACTATAGATGGGCAAATCTTTACTGTAGGGGATTACCAACATTTATTTACAATTCAGTCAATTTCTAAAGTTTTTGTTTATGGAATGGCGTTGGAAGAACATGGGCGAGATGCTGTTTTAAAAAAAGTTGGTGTTGAACCTACGGGAGATGCTTTTAATTCAATTGTGTTAGATGAAATGTCGAAGCGACCATATAATCCGATGGTAAATGCTGGTGCGATCGCTATTACTAGTTTAATCAAAGGTTGCGGCCCAACGGAAAGATTAAACCGAATGTTGGATATGTTCCGCCGATATATTGGTCATGATATTTTTATTGATATTTCTGTGTTCATGTCGGAAAGAACAACCGGACATCGTAACCGGGCAATGGCTTATTTAATGTTAAATTTTGGCATGATCGATCAAAAAATCGAAGAGGTTTTAGATTTATATTTTCAACAATGTTCATTAATGGTTAACTGTCAAGATTTGGCAGTAATGGCAGCGACTTTAGCGAACAATGGTGTTAATCCAGTAACGGGAGAACAGGCAGTAAAAAGTGATTATGTCCGCGATATTTTAAGCGTGATGTATACCTGTGGAATGTACAATTTTGCAGGTGAATGGGCTTATAAAGTTGGTCTTCCAGCAAAAAGTGGAGTTTCTGGGGGATTAATTGTAGTAGTACCAAATAAAATGGGAATAGCAGTGTTTTCTCCCCTGTTGGATGAACGAGGAAATAGTGTGCGTGGCGTGAAAGTTTGTGAGGAACTTTCCCAAATATATGGGTTACATATTTTTGATTATTTGCGGGGAAGTTGTAAGTTTAACGGTAATTGATTAACTCAAAAATACGCTATCTTATGAGAATTTTGTTAGTTGAAGATGACGATCGCATCGCCGACGCATTAAAAGAAGCACTTACCGATCGACATTACAGCGTTGATATTGCTGCTGATGGAGAAGCAGGTTGGGAATGTATTCAACTCTGTACCTACGATTTAATTTTGTTAGATGTCATGTTACCCAAATTAGATGGAATTAATTTATGTCGCAAGTTACGCCGCAGTAACATTAACACACCTGTACTCATGTTAACAGCTAAAGACAGCAGCACTGACAAAGTAATGGGATTAGATGCTGGTGCAGATGACTATGTAGTAAAACCCTTTGATTTGCCAGAATTATCAGCAAGAATACGCGCTTTACTCCGACGAGGAAATCCTACCTTACCACCAGTTTTAGAATGGGAAAAACTACACCTAGATCCTAGTAAATGCGAGGTGAATTATGCTGGAAAATTACTACATTTGACCCCAAAAGAATATGCTTTACTAGAATTATTCCTGCGGAATGGTAGCCGAGTTCTCAGTCGTAGCGATATCATAGATCATCTTTGGACATTTGAAGATCCGCCAGCAGAAGAAACAGTAAAAGTTCACTTAAAAGATTTACGTAAAAAGTTAAAAGCTGCTGGCGCACCTGCTGATTTAATTGAGACAGTTTATGGTTTAGGTTATCGAATGAAACAAACTTAGTAATTGGTAATACGTTTATAATTAACTTTAACCAATGCTTCAATCCAAAATCTAAAATCTAAAATCCAAAATCGAATGACTGTATTTCCTTATGACCAATTTGCGAAAGACTATCTCAAGGAATTGTTATCACCATTAGGAGAAGTAGAAACAAGTCGTAGTATTGCTAGTGAAGTTCGAGAAATCGATGTTTGGTTTGCACCAGCGGCGCAAGTTACCAGGAGAATTGAATTAGGATTACTAGGACGTTTGGCGACTACGGCAGCAATTTTTGAACCTTTTCGGAATGCGATCGATCTGGGGAATGTCCGTAGCTGTATGGGCAAACTGTTTGATGTTTTTGCTTTTTTAGAACGCCAAGCAAGACGAAACAACACCCGTGTTGAAGAAACAGATTTACCATCACTTTGGATAATTTCTCCCACTGCTTCAGAGTCCCTATTATCAGGTTTTGGAGCTACACTTGATCTAGATAACTGGGGCAGCGGAGTTTATTTTCTTCACCCCCATTTGAAAACGGGAATTGTGGTGATTCACCAATTACCACCAACCCCAGAAACACTTTGGTTACGAATTTTAGGTAAGGGGAGAGTCCAGCAACAAGCAATTGATGACTTGGCAAAATTGCCAGAAAATGACCCATTACGAATTGTGGTGTTGGAGTTATTAATTAACCTCAAGACTATATTAGAAGTAAACCAAAATTTAGCACCAGAGGAGGAAGATTTAATTATGCGTTTGTCACCACTTTACGAACAACGTTTAGCTGAAGCTACTCAGCAAGGTATTCAACAAGGCATCGAACAAGGTATTGAGCAAGGTACTGAGCAAGGCATTCGCCAGGGACAGCGAATTTTTGTGGAAAATTTTTTGAGGGCAAAATTTGGGGAATTAGATGAGGAACTAACCGCAATTATTGAACCTTTGTTGGCATTACCACCAGCAGATTCAACTGCTTTGCTGTTACAATTATCTAATTTATCCCGTGCAGAATTGTTGGCTAGATTTAATTAGATTTTGTTGAGTGCGTCAGATATTAAACTTATTAGCTGGGATGGTGCGTTACGTTGTCACTAACGCACCCTACTAATATCGTAGGTATGACCAATGAGTAACTACAAATTACCCGTTAATGATACTAAGTTTCAAAATTTACACTGGCGTTTGTTGCTATCTTACTTAACGGTAATGGTAGCAATTCTTGGTACATCTACAGTAGCTATATATGAGTTTTTTGCTCATAGTCTTTATCAACAAATAGATCAACGCTTAATAATTTTGGCTCAAGCTGCTGCTCATAATTTTACAGAAACTAAAGAACAATATCAACAAAAAAAAGTCTATCAAGCGGATAAATATCCCCATCCTCAAGTTTTTCGCCGATTGGATAAAGACGGAGATTTAGATATTCCTTGGCATAATTTGCGAGAACCAGATCAAGGTGTAGAATGGTTTGATGCAGAGACTAAACTATTGGGAAATGCTGGCACACTTTTGCCTAATTCCTCTCCCCATCCAGGTTTTGAAACTATCAATAATGGTCAGATTCGGGCGGTGACAATTGCGGCTTATAGTAAGGACAAAGGGAAACAAAAATTAGAAGGATATGTTCGTACTAGTGAAACTACTCAAGAAGTGGAAGTAGTACTAATTAAATTGCGTTGGGGTTTAGGTTTAGGAAGTATTTTTGCCTTGACTATGACTGGAATTGGTGGTTTATGGTTAACTAGACAATCTTTGAAACCAATTATCAAAAGTTTTCAACAATTAAAACAGTTTACTGCTGATGCTTCTCATGAATTACGCAGTCCTTTAACAGCAATTAAAACTTCGGTGGATGTGATGCGAACTCATCCCGAAAGAATTCACCCAGCTGATGAGAAAAAGTTAGCTGCGATCGCTTCTGCTACCCAACAAATGAGTAGTTTAGTAGAAGATTTACTGCTGTTGGCGCGGATGGATGCCCAAACAGCAACTATTAATCAAGACTTAATCCCAATTCCACTAGATGAAATTTTAGAAGATTTGGTAGACCTTTTAGAACTGCAAGCAGAAGAAAAGGAAATTACTCTTAAATCATATTTACTAACAGATATTTTTGTTAAAGGAGATGGAACTAAATTAACTCGTTTATTTGCCAATTTAATCGAAAATGCGCTGCAATATACTCCGAAAGGGGGAAATGTTACTATTTTTATGAAGCGTTTTGATCGATCTGTAATTGTCGGCGTGTCAGATACGGGAATGGGAATAGCAGCAGAAAATTTGCCCTTTGTATTCGATCGCTTTTGGCGTGCGGATAAAGCCAGAACTCGTCGCGAAGGCGGTTTAGGGATAGGTTTAGCGATCGCCCAAGCCATTGCTCAATATCATCATGGCGAAATTACTGTCACTAGTCAACTAGGCGTTGGTAGCTGTTTTCGCGTGCGTCTTCCCCTAATTTCTGAACCTAAAACTTGAATCAAAAAATTGCGAAAAATTAGCTATTAGGAAATTTTTTCTCTCTACCCTAGTTCTTTACCTTTTAGTTATATTCTGTAATTGTCCGGTTGGTACAGCACAGAAATTGAAACATCAGTATACAGCTTTGCTATTGATTATTGAGGTAAATTATGAATCGAGTTTTTCGGAAATATCATCGGCAAATTGCGATCGCTTGTTCCATACCATTAATTTTAACCGTAATTACTGGCATCGGTTACACCATTTTTGATGAATGGTTTCAACTTGAAGATATAGCTCATTTCCTGATGGGAATTCACACCATGAAAATCCTCAAATTAGACACTATTTATCCCGTTTTAAACGGCTTAGGATTAATTGGTTTACTGGTGACAGGTTTAAGCATGACAGGCTTATTCAACAAACGCCGCACTTCCGAAAATTTAGGCGATAAATCTTAAAACTTCACTAGTCAGCTAGCTGATTATTGATGTCAATTTGAGAGTTGAAAAAGTTGGATTTTCAACTCTTCCTAATTCCTGTGATTGGCTCAAAATTTTGTTTTGAGTAATTTCCTGAATCACAACCCAAACATCCCAAATGTATTGACTCATCTAAGGAGATTATATCATGAAACCTGCTGTTAATCTTCGCCAAATTGCCAATAAAACCACCGTTTTATTTTCGGCGACTGTATTAGGAATTATTTCTCTCACCAGTTGCACTTCCCAACCACCAACTGCTGTTGTTGAACCTACCAAAGAAACAACTCAACCACAAGTAACACAGGTTGCTAATAAAACTCAGGAATCAGCAACTCTGAAGAATTTACAAGCAGCTTATAATGGGGAATCAAATGCTCATGTTCGCTATCTTGCCTTTGCCAAAAAAGCCGATGAAGAAGGTTATGGAAAAGTAGCAAGTCTATTCCGCGCAGCGGCGCGTGCAGAAGAAATTCACAGCGAGCACCATGCCAAAGTAATAAAAAAAATGGGCGCTACACCCACTAATAAGATTGAAACTCCGGTAGTAAAATCTACTAGTGAAAACCTCCAAGAAGCAATTAAAGGCGAATCTTACGAACGCGATACAATGTATCCTGATTTCATCAAACAAGCCGAGAAAGAAAATAACAAAGATGCAGTTCGGACTTTGGAATTTGCCAGAAATGCTGAAGAAGGACACGCCAAATACTATACGGAAGCTTTGAATAATTTGACAGCTTGGAAAGGTGGTACTAAGACTTTCTATGTCTGTCCTGATTGTGGGTTGACAGTAGCAGTAATTGACTTTAAAAACTGCCCTGAATGTGGAGAACCCCAAAATTTGTTCCTGAAGATAGTCTAAGTCGGAACCAAGCATTAATTGTCGAAAATCTAGTATAATTTATTACGTCGGTATGAATGCTTGATTTTTCCTCACAGCTTGCACCAGAAAAGTTAGAACTTCCCTAGATTTATTCCGGTGCTGTTGTGCCGTAATAGGTAATGGTGCATAGATTTTACCAACATTAACTAACAATTACTTATGAATCGTCGTGAATTTTTAGGTTGGGTAAGTGTCGGTGCAGTTGCTAGTTCTTTGCCAGTTGCGATCGCCACTTGTCTCCCCGACTCCAACAACTCAGCTAACGCGGAAACTCCCGCAACAAATACATCATTTACTATCGCCCAATCTAGCGGTTTTCAATCTGTTGGTACAGTAGCAGCACTGGATAAAGACGGGCAAATTCTGAATAAAAAATCTCCCGTTGGCCCAGTTTTAGTAATTAGGAATCCCAATGATTCTAACAGTTTAATTGCTGTTAATCCTACTTGTACTCATGAGGGTTGTACAGTCAAGTGGAAGAAAAGCGAAAAGTATTTTGATTGCCCGTGTCATGATGCAGAATTTGCCCCTGATGGGAAAGTTTTAAAAGGCCCAGCTAAGAAACCTTTGGCAACTTACCAAGCGAAAATTGAAGGAAATTCTGTTGTCGTGAAAGCACTTTAAAAAAAAGTACGTTGTTGCGCTTTAGCGCTCTTATTTAGCGCTAAAGCAGCATCGGCTATTTATGCTTACTACGTTTTTTTTGATTTAAAGCCTTAAGCAGAGGGCAATCTTTACATTGGTTCAATTGTGGTTGAATCAACTGATTTTTTAATGTTTGTTCTAATGGACAACGAAATGGTTGCATCTTGTTGTCAAAGTGTAAATGTAACCCTACGACTCCGATAGTAAAGATAATTCCAGCAGTGGTATTTATTAAACCAATTATGACCGAACCAGTAGCCTCTAGAATCATTAATTTATGCTGATTGGATAACTTCATAAACTCTTCCAAACTCTGTGATTTTGAGTTTGGAATTTCGGTATCACCTAATTTAAGGAACGGCTGAGGCTGAGTTATAATCGGCTTTAGGGAGTTTCGGGAGGTTTATTCGGTATCGGGAATCCCGAAACTTTCCCGACACTTTTTGGCAAAATTTCTTACTTATGCCAAAACCAAGGTTTTGGCGATAAATCAATAAAGCGAATCAGGCAATTGGTTGAAGCATTACTAGATTATGCTTTGAATGATAGCGATCGCATCTCCAGACTTCACGCCAGTTGGAAAGACAACAGCACACACCTAAGCGTTACAGCTACATTGGAAGCGTTGCGACACTTGCTGCGGGATAAAGATGGGTTTAAACCAACGGAAAAAACATCAGACAAACAAACTCGGTTGTATATCGGTGAGGTGTTACCAATGTTTGAAGAATTACAAATACAAAAGAGTATTGCCGAGACTAACTACGATTTAGCCCAACTTTATCGTCAACGTAATAACACCGAACTCGCCCAACAACATTACAACACCGCCCATCAAATCTTTCAACAATTAGGTGCGGCAAAAGACATAGAAAAAATCGAGAGAGAATGGGAGCATAATTAGTAATTAAGTATTTTCTGGCATAATCAAAGGAATCGCTTCATTTCTATTCTGGCGGTAAATTAAAAAATCGCGATCGAAAGTTAAAATAGTACTTCCAGAATACTGTTCAGCCATCCGCACTAAACAAGCATCAGCCAAAGACATTGGTACAGACTGGTAAAGAGTCATTAGTTCATTAATAATCTCAGCTTCTTCTTGCAAGCAGAAGGGTATTTGAATGAGTCCGCTGTTAACTAAAGCGATCGCCGCCTGCTGTCCAGGGTAAAAATTTCGTAAGAGAAAACAAGCTTCTGAAAGTACTGCTTCACAAGTCAACAAAGGTGCTTTAATTGTTGTTAACTCTATCTTTACCCATTGATGAAATTTGTCTCGACGATTGAGAGAAGCCACCAAAGGGCCAGTATCTAACAATATACGCTGCCTCATTCGTTTCCATACCCATTCAGATACTTTTTGTTAGTAGCAAGATCGCTTGGTGCATCAACACAACCCACCCATTTTTGGGCAAGGGTTAAAAAAGAAGCAGATTCCCTTTCGCTTAACAGTTGACTTAACGCACCCTGGATGTCGGGGGTGCGGAGTGGGGGTGTCAAAAAAGAAGCAGATTCGTTTACCTGTTGATTAGAAGATTCATCTGGCAAAGTCTTAGATTGTAAAAATTCTACAAAATCTAAAACTTCTTGCTGTTTTTCTGGGGAAAGGGTTTGCAACTTTTGGATTACTAACTGTTCTATGCTCATAATTTTTAGCGCTAAAGCGCAACTACGTACTGAGGATTTTTTTTACCACAGATATCCACAGATGAACACAGATTAACACAGATGTAAGGTTAACCTTACACTTTAGTAATTAGCCAGATTATCCTTAACCCAAAAGTTTGTAGAGACGTTATATATAACGTCTCTACATCAGAAATCCCAGTCCCCAAATTCTAATCTAATTCGTCTTCGCCAATGTCAGATAATGCTGGGGGTTCATGTTCTGGGGTTCGCAACTCTTCTACTAATGCTTGCACTTCTGCGGGGGGTGGGGGAGTGAAGCGGGAAACGGCTAAAGTGACGATGAAATTGAGTATCATGCCGACTGTGCCGAATCCTTCGGCGGAAATGCCGAACCAAGGTTGCATTCCACCGAATTTGACGCTAAAGATGTAGATGGTGGTGATCACTAAACCTGCGATCATCCCGGAAATTGCACCTTCCCGATTAGTCCTTTTGTCAAATACACCCAACACAATAATTGGGAAAAAGCTAGCTGCTGCTAATCCAAAGGCGAGGGCGACTACTTCAGCGACAAATCCGGGCGGATTAATGCCAAAATAACCAGCAACAACGATCGCAATTCCTACAATTACTCTACCGACAAATAGCCGTTTCGATTCCGACGCACCCGGATCGATCATTCGATAATAAACATCATGGGCGATCGAACTGGAAATTACCAACAACAACCCGGAAGCAGTGGATAAAGCTGCTGCTAATCCACCTGCGGCGACAAGGGCGATTACCCAAGGGGCGAGTTTGGCAACTTCTGGGGTGGAGAGTACCACGATATCGCGATCGATCGTAATTTCACTGGTTTTTTTGTCCGGGGTTAATTGAAAGCGCCCATCGCCGTTTTTGTCCTCAAACTTCAATAATCCCGTATTTTCCCACTTTTTCGCCCAGTCGAGTTGTTGTACCTGGGCAACTGTTTTGTTATTCAAGCTATCAATTAAGTTGTAACGGGCAAAAGATGCCAAAGCGGGGGCGGTAGTATAAAGAATAGCAATGAACAACAACGCCCAACCAGCCGACCAACGAGCCGCTTTTACATCGGGAACTGTGTAAAACCTGACGATAATGTGCGGTAAACCAGCTGTTCCCACCATTAAGGTAATAGTGAAAAACAACACATCAATCATTGGTTTGTTAGCAAAAGGTTGGGTGTAAGCGGGAAAACCTAAATCAGTTTGGATGGTGTTGAGTCTTTCAATGATATCGCTGAAGGTGAAACTAAGTTGCGGAATTGGATTATTTGTGAGCAACATGGAAATTGCGATCGCCGGAATCAAATAAGCCACAATTAACACTGCGTACTGGGCAACCTGAGTCCAAGTAATGCCTTTCATGCCTCCTAAAATGGCGAAAAAGGCAACAATTACCATGCCAATAACTACTCCGGTATTGATATCTACTTGCAGAAAGCGGCTAAACACAATTCCCACTCCGCGCATTTGTCCAGCAACATAAGTTAAAGACACGAAAATTGCCGCAATTACTGCTACTAAACGAGCTACGTTAGAGTAATAGCGATCGCCAACAAAATCTGGCACAGTATATTTCCCAAACTTGCGGAGATAAGGTGCCAACAACAGCGCCAGCAACACATAACCCCCTGTCCAACCCATCAAAAAAATCGAACCATCGTAACCCAAAAAGGAAATAATTCCCGCCATCGAAATAAACGAAGCGGCAGACATCCAATCAGCCGCAGTCGCCGCCCCATTCGCTAAAGAAGGCACACCTTGATCGGCAACAAAAAAGCCTTTTGTATCTTTAACTCGCGAGTGCCATCCTATATATATGTAAACAATGAATGAAAGGATGACTAATACAACCGTCCAAGCTTCTGCTGACATTATTAAACCTCAAAAATTGTGGTAGTTGGTAATTGGTAGTTGGAGACTGGGGACTGAGGACTGGGGATTGGGAGAGTTTTGAATTGTAGGGGCGGGTTTAGAAAAAAATCTGTGGTCATAGCAGTAAAATTAACAACAAAACCCGCCCTTACAGAATTTTGAGTTAAAGAACTTACCTTGTTCCCTTGTCACCCCAGTCCCTAGTCCCCAGTCCCCAGTTCCTAGTCCTGTTCGGAATCACCGTTTCTTCTCAAATATTTGCGATCGATCTTTTCCATTCGGTAGGCATAGTAAAAAATCAATCCCACAAATACGTAAATCGAGCCTTGTTGTGCGATCCAAAAACCCAGAGGAACACTACCGATCCTCAAGTTATTGAGAGGTTGGACGAATAATATGCTCAATCCAAAGGAAACTACAGCCCAAATGATTAATAAGTTGCGAATCAACGCTGTATTTGCTCGCCAATAGGCGCGTTGGTTGTTTTGATTCATTGTGGTTATTAAAGTTGTAGATTATATTGTGTAGCAATCAGTTTACATCGCAGATACACGATCGCTTGTGACATTTCAGTAAGTTCTGTGTTGTTTTGTGTTTAAACTTGGAGCGCAAATATTTATTGGAAAAAATTGTATTAAATAGTACAGTAGTTATTACGAATTTCTTTATGTTCTTGAGTCATCTGTATGGTGCTGATGTTGCCTTGGAACAAATACTCGATCGCATTAGAGAATTCACCCTGCAAATTAACCAGTTCCTTGACTTGAATGAGATTTTGAGCCTCACGGTGCAGGAAGTTCGGGAAGTGTTGGGAAGCGATCGGGCGATCATCTATCGTTTCCTACCTGAAGGAGATGGAGTAGTAGCAGAAGAATCTGTAAGTCCCGAATGGCAATCAATTCTCGGACAACTGATTTATGACCCTTGCTTCAATGCCAAATGGATAGCGCAATATCGACAAGGACAAATTGGCATTTTAGAAGACATTGATGCTCAACCTCTAGAACCTTGTTACAAAAACTTATTAATTAATTTACAAATCCGAGCGAATTTGGTCGTACCAATTCTGGTGACGCGCCAACCACCTCAAGGTAATGCTACTAGTTCTCCTGATATTTGGGGTTTACTAATTGTTCATCAGTGCAGCAGTCCGCGCCAATGGAACTCTTTGGAAATTAAATTTCTGCAATTGATTGCAGCACAATTAGGAACTGCTTTACAACAGTTAGAAATGCAGCAGCAATTACGACAACAGAATAAATCTTTGGAAAGAGAACAAGTTATTTTACAAGCACATCAAGGTATTGAAGAAGAATTGCGCGGTCAGGAAGCTCTTTTACGTTCCATGACTGATAGTTCTAATTTGGGGTTTTATGTTGTGAATAACCGCAACGATGAAATTTTATATTTTAATCACCGCTTTTGCGAAATTTGGGGGATTGAACATTTAGCAGACCAAATCCAGCGAGGTGAGATAAAAAATAATGATATTATTCCTGATTGTGCGCGGTTAATTGCAGATGTTCCTGCTTTTGCCGAGAGTTGTAAACCTTTGCAAAGTGAAGAAAACCGGATCACAATTGAAGATGAAATCCTGTTTGTAGATGGGCGAACAATTCGCCGTTTTTCTAGCCAAGTTCGGGATATTTACGATCGCTATTTTGGCAGGTTATATATATTTGAAGATATTAGCGATCGCAAACAATTAGAAAAATCTCTCCGCTTAACCGATATCTCTTTTGAATCTGTATCTCTTGCTGCCACTTGGTTGGACAAAAATGGCAAAGTTTTGCGCGTCAATCAAGCTGCTTGCCAAGCACTCGGTTATTCTCGTACCGAGTTAGAGTCAATGCAAGTTTATGACTTCGATCCAGATTTTTCTCAGGAGTTATGGTCAACAGCTTGGCAAGCACTCGAACAATATCAACATATTACCTTTATTGCCCGACATCAAAGAAAAGATGGTCAGGTTTTCCCTGTGGAAATAAGTGCTCACTATGTCAAGTTTAATGATGAAGAATATAGTTTGGCCTTTGCCGAAAATATTAGCGACCACATCGAAATGCTAGCCGCACTACATGAAAGTGAAACCCGCTGGCAATATGCCTTAGAAGGAAACGGAGATGGAGTTTGGGACTGGAATATTCAGACAAATGAACTTTTCTTTTCCCGGCGTTGGACAAAAATGCTGGGATTTGCCGAATCTGAAATGGGCAATAATTTAAATGATTGGGAAAAATTGGTTCATCCTGATGATATAAAGCAAGTTTATCAGGAAATTGAAAAGCATTTTCGCAAAGAAACTGAACAGTTCATTAATGAATACCGACTGCAATGTAAAGACGGAACTTATAAATGGATTTTAGCTCGCGGTAAAGTTATTGAGTGGGCAGAAAATAATCAACCGTTGCGAATGATTGGGACGAATACTGATATCACTGAACGCAAACTTATGGAAGAAGCTTTGCGAGAAAGTGAACAACGTTATCGTTCTTTGATTACAACAATGGCAGAAGGGATTGTCTTACAGCAAGCTGATGGAACAATTACCGCTTGGAACGATAGTGCAGAAAGAATTTTAGGGCTAACTGCCGATCAAATGATGGGGCGAAGTTCGATCGATCCCCGATGGCAAGCAATACAGGAAGATGGTTCACCTTTTCCGGGAGAAACTCATCCCGCAATCGTAACTTTACGCACGGGAGAACCACAATTTAATGTCATCATGGGAGTTCACAAACCTAATGGCAATCTCAACTGGATTTCGATTAATTCTCAACCTTTATTTCGCCCAAATCAAACTCAACCTTATGCTGTAGTCGCATCATTTACTGATATCACAATTCGCAAACAAGCAGAAGAAACTTTAACACAGCAAGCGGAAAGGGAAAGAATGATTTATGCGATCGCTCAACGCATTCGTCAATCATTAGATTTAGAGCAAATTTTAAATACCACAGTTGATGAAGTGCGACATTTTTTGCAAACTGAACGAGTAATTATCTATCGGTTTAATCCCGATTGGAGTGGCATAGTAGTTAAAGAATCAGTTGGCGAAGGTTGGATGAAAATTCTCAATATGGAAATCACAGATACTTATTTTGTCGAGAGAAAAGGAAAGTTATATGAGTACAATACAATTCGAGAAATTTCAGATATTTATCAAGCAAATTTTGATCCTTGTCATATAGAATTATTGGAAAAATTGCAAGTAAGAGCTAAGTTAATTGTACCTATTTTACAAGGTGATAATCTTTGGGGTTTGTTAGTAGCACATCATTGTAGTTCCCCTCGTCATTGGTATCCTTGGGAAAGCGAATTGCTGCAACAATTGGCGACACAAGTAGCGATCGCAATTCAACAATCAGAACTGCATGAACAATTACAAAATGCGAACAAACAGCTAGAAAATTTAGCATTAATCGATCAATTAACTCAAGTTGCTAATCGCCGTTGTTTCGATCGCGCACTCTCTAAAGAATGGACTCGTTTAATCCGCGAACAACGTCCTTTATCATTACTTCTTTGTGACATTGATTATTTTAAACAATATAATGATAACTACGGTCACACCGCAGGCGATATTTGTTTACAACTTGTCGCCCAAGCCCTGAAAAAAGGGGTGCAACGTCCGCTCGATTTAGTAGCCCGTTATGGTGGCGAAGAATTTGCCATTATTTTACCCCATACTGATAGTAAAGGTGCTGCAAAAGTTGCCCAAAAAATTCATCGTTATATCCAAGAATTACATCTTCCTCATGTTGCTTCTTCTGTCTCAAAATTTGTCACAATCAGTGTTGGGATTGCTACAATAATTCCCACTGCCAAAACAGTTCCTTTAGCTTTAATTGAAGCAGCAGATCGCGCCCTTTACCAAGCCAAATTAAACGGGCGTAATCGTTTCTTTATCGATGTTAATTCCCCATAAATTTTGATGCCTAATCCTTACTTTCGCTTTAAAAAGTTTACGGTATTTCACGATCGTTGTGCCATGAAAGTCGGCACAGATGGCGTTTTATTAGGTGCATGGGCAAACATCACCAACACCCAACAAATTCTCGATATTGGCACCGGAACAGGTTTAATTGCATTAATGTTAGCCCAACGTTCGATCGCCCAAATTGACGCAGTAGAAATTGATTTAGAAGCCTATAATCAAGCCAAAGAAAATATCAATAATTCCCCTTGGTCAAATCGCATTCAAGTATATCATAATTCCATCCAAAATTATGCAATTAATTGCCCAAAACGCTACAATTTATTAATTACCAATCCCCCATTTTTCACCAATGCCTCTAAAGCTGCGATCGAAGCCAGAACCATAGCGAGACATAGCGATTCCCTAGACCAAATTGAAATATTACAAATTGCCGAAAAGCTACTTTGTGAAGATGGCAGATTAGCCATAATTTACCCAACTCAACAAGCAGAAACATTTCAAGAAAAAGCCGAAACTTTTGGGTTTTATTGTCAAGGAAAACTTTACGTTAAATCAACCTTAGAAAGTCCAATTAAACGCATATTATTAGAAATTGGTAAAAATCAATTAGACTATCAAGAAAGCACCTTATTAATAGAAACAGCGAGACATATTTACAGTGCAGAATTTGTGGAGTTAATTAAAGATTTTTATTTGAAGTATTAACAAACACACATTTTTTCTGTATTCCCTAACGCTAGAAAAACAACTATAATTTTTAGTCCATTAAAATGGACTTGAGCTATTAGCCTGCGAATTAATTCGCAGGTGGGCTTTTGTTGCAGTTTCATTTTTATGTTGATTCAAGGTAAAGTTTAATAGCTACAAAATAGCGAAAAAGTGGGAACAACGCCTACCAAAAAAACCTGCTGCAAAACAAAAAGTCAGTGAAACAAATTCAAATTAGGTACGTTGTTGCGCTGAAGCGCTAAATCTGGCGAAGACAGCGCAACAACTTACCTACTATCACGTTTCTGTTCGCCAATATTTTTTTCGCTCTACCTTAAAAAACTAAGCGCAACTTTAATATAAAATACTTGAGTTAATGAAAAATAACTCTCAGGTGTAATGGCAAATTTACCAGATGAAACCTTAACAACTATTCTTTACTTGCAGCGAAGACTGTTTCAAATTATTAATCAAGCTAGTGCAGCCGAATTCAATCTGGCTGAAGAATATGGTGAAACAGAAGCGACTTTAGGGGAACTAGAAGAACTCAAAAACGTAATTGAAC
Source organism: Floridaenema aerugineum BLCC-F46 (assembly GCF_041929345.1). Classification (NCBI taxonomy): domain Bacteria; kingdom Bacillati; phylum Cyanobacteriota; class Cyanophyceae; order Aerosakkonematales; family Aerosakkonemataceae; genus Floridanema; species Floridanema aerugineum. The sequence goes on along the minus strand of NZ_JBHFNQ010000212.1, from coordinate 10,239 downwards.
GTGCTAGGACTTCTTATACTCGACTGTATAGGTTAGTATTACTGGTAGGGGAGTCTCAACCAATAGCTGATTCTGCTACCATTAATTTACTGGAGCAATCAATTGCACAAGCAGAAGCGACTGCTGATGCTTCTGAAGCAAGCACTCAAGAAATTAAAAGAAATTGGAATTTACCATGAACACAAATCCCAAAATACCGGATGCAGAAACACGCGCAAACTCTGTGGCGCGTTTGCGGGAAGTTTGTTTAATGTTTGATGCACTAAACATGACATTAGATGAAGCTATTGCTAGTGCAGAAGCACATATTAGAAACAGTTCTCTTAACCGTCGTCGTCAAGAGAGAGGAAATAAATTAATTGAAGCATATCGGCAAAATCAGAAATTAGAAAATAGTTGAACATTGTGAGAGTGCGAGGAAGAGTTACACTCTACTTTGGAAGATTTGACCAACAATACTGCAATTTATCTGCTAATTCCCAATCATCAGGAGGAACAATATTAAATTGAATTTCCGCAAATCTGAGAATTTGCAGTCCCGCCAAAAGTCCCTGGGCGTTTACCCAACAAATCCCACCGGGATAATCTAATAAATGTTGTGTGGCATATTGAATCGCCAACTCAGTTTTCCCCACTCCCCCCATCCCATTAATCGCCGCAATTACCACTTGGCTATTGTTTTGTAAAAGTTGGTGTAATTCTGTTAGTTGTTTGTCTCTTCCGACAAATTCGATGGAGTTGCTGGGAGGGATGTTTTCGGGAGTTGATCCCCCCTGTCCCCCCTTAATAAGGGGGGTAAAATTAGATCCCCCCTGTCCCCCCTTAACAAGGGGGGGAGAATTTGATCCCCCCTGTCCCCCCTTAACAAGGGGGGGAAAATCTGATTCCGCTTGTCCCTCGTTAAGAATGGGGGTAGTGGCTGTAGATTGTTCGTCTGTGGTGATTTCTTGCCAATCTAAGCCCAGGTTTTTGCAAAATTCGACAAAATTGATATAATCTACAGCTTTGCCGTTAAAGAACTTGCTAGCGGTAGCATAAGCTATTCCGATTTCCGTTGCGAAAGCTTTGACGCTAGGAAAGCCACACCGCTTTAGGGCTAGTTTAACTTTTTTAATATGTGTTGGGGCAACTTTTAGCGATCGCGCCATAACCAGATTTTCAGCGTATTAGTTATATTTTGGCATTGTTTGGGCGATCGGCCCGATCCGCCTGCGATTCAATTATTGTAGGGGCGAAGCATTTGGGCGATAAATTTTGCAAATTACTAAAAATCTTTGTATCCAAATGCTTCGCCCTGTCTCGGCGCAAGATTTAGATATAGGTTGTCTGTGGGGCAGGGCGAAGCATTCGGAAAGTTATATTTTGGTTGAGTTTCATAAATTGTCGCCCGAATGCTTCGCCCCTACAAAATTTCTATCCAATACAGCATTTCACATTTATTCGTGTCACCCAAAATATTGGTATCCCAAAAGTTATACACAAGTTATATAAACGCATACATTTGTTAGCTTCAAACGCATTGATCAGCCGAGTTTGATGAAAGAACATCAAACAGGTTAAAAAAATGAAACCAAATCAAAAACAAATCAGGTGTATTATCATCTTTCTTGTAACAACAATTGTCGGATTTATCGCTCCGAGTTTTTGCACAGGTTTGCAAGTCTGTATATTAGTTTGGGATTTGTGGGAAAATTGCGATCGCTAATCTCCCTTAATAAATCAGGGCGGGTTTTGATTTAAGTCCTATTAGTGAGAATTGAAATACTTTCGCTAAACCCGCCCCTACCGTTATAATCAACCTCTGGCAAAAGTCCAAAATAATATAGACATTTTTTGTTTTCTTCAGGTTTTGGGGCTAAAAGGCAACTACATACTGTGAACTAGTAGCTACAATAGTAAGGTTGAACACTCAACACCATTACTGCCTTTTTGCTTTTGAATCATGCCATTGCCTGTAGTCGCTATTATCGGTCGCCCTAATGTGGGCAAATCAACCATTGTCAACCGTTTGGCAGGGGGAAAAGATGCTATTGTTCATGATGAACCAGGAGTAACACGCGATCGCACTTATCGGCGTGCATACTGGTGCGATCGAGAATTTACCGTTGTTGATACTGGTGGTTTAGTTTTTGACGACGACACCGAATTTTTACCATTGATCCGCGAACAGGCAATGGCAGCATTAGCCGAAGCAAGTGCGGCTATATTTGTAGTTGATGGGCAAGCAGGGCCAACAGCAGGAGATGAAGAAATCGCAGAATGGTTGCGAACTCAAAAAGTACCAATTCTTTTAGCAGTTAATAAATGCGAATCTCCCGATCAAGGTTTAACTCAAGCTGCCCAATTTTGGGAATTAGGATTAGGCGAACCTTACCCTGTTTCTGGGATTCATGGTAACGGTACAGGGGAATTACTCGATCGATTAATTACCTATTTGCCACCAATTGAAGAAGTAGACGAAACTGAAGAAATTAAAGTCGCTATTGTCGGTCGTCCGAATGTGGGAAAATCAAGTTTATTAAACGCTTTTGTCGGGGAAAATCGGGCAATTGTTAGCCCAATTTCGGGAACTACTAGAGATGCGATCGACACAGTTATTCAACACAACGAAAAACAGTTTCGGTTAATTGACACCGCCGGAATTCGCAAAAAGAAAAACGTCGAATATGGCCCGGAATTTTTCGGCATTAATCGCGCTTTCAAAGCTATCCGTCGCGCCGATGTCGTCCTATTAGTAATTGATGCCATAGATGGCGTTACCGAACAAGACCAAAAATTAGCCGGACGCATTGAAGAAGAAGGTCGCGCCTGTGTAGTTGTCGTCAATAAATGGGATGCAGTAGAAAAAGATTCCTACACCATTTATGATTATCAAAACGAACTACAATCGCGGTTGAATTTTATGGATTGGGCTGAGGGAATTTTTGTTAGTGCCCAAACCGGACAAAGAGTAGAAAAAATCCTCGATTTGGTAGAAATAGCCGCTGCTGAACATAAACGTCGAGTATCCACTGCGGTAATTAATGAAGTAATCGAAGAAGCCTTAAGATGGCATAGTCCACCTGTTAGCCGTCAAGGTAAACAAGGCAAACTTTATTATGGAACACAAGTCGCCAGCGAACCACCAACGATCGTACTTTTCGTCAACGATCCCGAACGTTTTAATGATAACTATCGCCGCTATATTCAAAGCCAATTTCGTAAACAATTAGGCTTCAAAGGTACACCATTACGGTTACTTTGGCGAGGCAAGAAAACCCGTGAAGTAGAAAGCGGCAGTAAAAACCGTGCAACTAGAGTTTAAAATTGTTCATCGTTCTTGGTAAAGAGATATCTATAAAACCGCTCCAGACGCAGAGGACGCAGAGAGAAGAAAAGGAGGAGTTAACATCAAATATCTGTGTTCATCTGTGGTAAAAACAGATAACCTCTATATACCATCTGCGTTTATCTGCGTTAATCTGCTTACATCTGCGTACTAAAAAAGAACTCATGCAAAAACAGATAACCTCGATATACCATCTGTGTTTATCTGTGTTTATCTGTGGACATCTGTGGTAAAAAAAAGATTTGAGACTTTTGCAATGACTCAACTAACCAATGACAAAGGACAAAAATGGATCTACTAAAAACATTACCTTTAGGACTCTACTTAGAACAACCAATTACTTGGTTACATAAACTCGATCCCAGAGTAAAACTTGCTTGGTTAATGAGTTTTTTATTTGCGCCAATTTTGGCAAATTCTCTGTTGCGAATTGGCTTAGTATTATTATTAATCTTACTGACATTAACAGCCAGAATTCCTTTGCGAGTGTGGAAACAACAAATGGGTTGGTTGTTAATTTTAAGTTGTCTGGTGTTTATTTTAAGCACGATCGCACCCGACGGACTAGCAGTAAGCTATCAACCAAGACTCCCCGAAAATGGGGTAATTCCTGTTACTCCCCCGACTGAGCAAGCAAGAAACAACCAAACTCCACAAATTCCCCAAGCACAAAAGCCAAAATCAAAAGCTGGGGATTTTTCGGAATATAATTACATTCTATTCAAAAGCGGCCCATTTACCGTTACTCGCAGGTCTTTAGAGTTAGCAATTCGCGTTAGTACTTTGCTATTTACCTTAATTTATAGTACCAACTTGTTCTTATTAACGACAGCATCCGAAGAAATTACCACCGGAATTGAAAGTTTAATGCAACCGCTGCGAAAATTAAATTGGCCTGTAACCGAAATTGCGCTAACATTAACGTTATCTTTGCGGTTTATTCCGTTAGTATTAGAAGAGATTCAGAACTTAGTGCGATCGATCTGGACAAGGGCAATTAATTGGAAAAAACTAGGCATTCGCAGAAGTATCAAAGTTTGGTTGATGGTAGCAGAAAGGCTATTACAAAACCTTTTGTTACGCGCCGAACAAATTTCTAGCGCCATGAAAGTGCGCGGTTTCACTAGCCCAAATCAACATCAAGTAAAATGGCATCAACTGCGATTTTTAAGAATAGATTGGTTAGCAATGGCAGGATTAGCGGTATTTTGGGGAATGCGCGTAATTTGGGGTAATGGGGAGATGTGAGAAATTTTAGTAACAAAGGACACCATTAATCATCGCTGATCATTCGTTGTAAAATAGCAATCTGTTATTGTCATCAAATGACCCTAATTGCTATAGAGTAATTAAAGAGTAATAGAAATTAACTACTTTGGATAGCCAGGGTAAAGATACAAGTGCTTTGTTTGGTGAAAGATGCAAGCAAAAAGTTTATACTCCTTTAGAACAAAGCGTTTGCTATTTTATCCAACAGCTGCACTCATCCATACTGTCCTGCCATGTCAACCGATTTTCGATTTTCGATTTTCGAGAAAGCCCCACCCACAAGGGGACAAAGCTCAAAAACTCTGGATTTTAGATTTATTCCGCCCCACTTTCGGTTGGGGCTTGCACCCAAAATCCCAAATCCCAAATCTAAAATCTAAAATCTAAAATCTAAAATTGCTAGTCAATTTTTATAGCTGAAACCGTTATTAATTATCCCACTTTGACGAATTAATGAGTAACGAGACTTACCTAAATCATCCTACATTTGGCCTGCTTTACCGAGTTTGCGTGTTGGAGGAACATAAAGAGTTGTATACCACACTCTATGCCCAGCGTCTGTTTTTTTTGGTAATGACCTCCGTTGGTGGACTAACCTGCGAACCAATTAGCCGTTCTGATTCGCGCTTATTGGTAGAAAATCGCCTTAGAATGTTAAGGCGTGCAGGTCAAACTGAAGAATACGATAAGCTGATGTTGATTCACCAGCGCACTTTTCAATGAGTTCCTCTCAATTGTTTACCACTATTAGCGATCGCATCGCCACAATTCGCCAACAATTACCAGAAACCGTTCGCTTAATTGCTGTTAGCAAACAGGTATCAGTAGAGGCGATGCGGGAAGCATACGCAGCGGGCATTCGCGACTTTGGTGAAAGTCGTGTCCAAGAAGCCGCAGCCAAACAATCTCAACTGCAAGATTTACCCGATATTAGTTGGCACTTAATTGGTCATTTACAAACTAACAAGGCGAAAAAAGCCTTAGAACATTTTCAGTGGATTCACTCCCTAGACAGTTTGAAGTTAGCGCAAGCATTGGATCGTTTGGCAACATCTTTGTCCACAAATCCTCAAGTTTTGCTGCAAGTAAAACTGCTACCCGATCCCAATAAGTATGGTTGGACAGAGGAGGAACTTTTTCAGGATTTACCAGCACTTAATCAGTGCCAAAACATACAAATCAAAGGGTTAATGACAATTGCCCCCCAGAATTTAACCGAAGGGGAAATTTTGAGCTTGTTTCAAAATACACGCTCCCTAGCGGCGAAAATTCAGCAGCAAAATTGGTCGCATATTCAAATGCAACACTTGTCAATGGGAATGTCTGAAGATTATGATTTAGCAGTCCAAGCAGGTGCAACAATGGTACGCTTAGGACGCACACTATTTGGAGAACGTTCTTGAGATCGAATGGTGTTAGAGACTAAGAAAGCTGTAAACTAAAGAAAAAATTTATTTCTGGAAATGCAGCATTGATTATTCTGGTTCACCTGTAGAATTAAACCAAGCATTCGCTAATATATTTGCAGCGTCAAGACGTGATAAATAAAATAGGGTGCTTTTTCGGTTCAGTACCTTAGTTTAAATCGTCGAAGCGAACCTCAGCCCTGAAGTCGGGTAGCCTTGACTAATGCAGGTGTACTCCCACCAGTGGAGTTGGGCGTAGCTTCTCTATAAAACTCTCGCTCTCGAAGACAAATCTTCCCCAGAGCAGCCAGTCTTGAATTGTGTCACATTTAAAGTCTGGCATACGTCACTGAACTCTAGTTTCAATGGAGTGTAAAAAACCGTGAATATCTTTAGCAAACTCAAGGATTTCGTTGGTCTTAATGAACCAGCGAGTTACGAGTACGATGAATACGACGAGGCAGACGAAAGAGGTAAGTACCAAAACAGTTACCAAGAACAGAATACCCAACCAACTACAACGGAAGAAGACAGTCGCCAACGTCGTCGGTTACGCGATCGCATGAGTGTAGTACCAGAAACCACAAACACAAATACAAATATTGGCTCAACAATGAACAACGTGATTGGAATGCCTGGAGTTAACAATGGCTTTTCGGAAGTGCTGGTAATGGAACCACGCACTTTTGAAGAAATGCCCCAAGCAATTCAAGCTTTGCGGGAACGGAAATCAGTAGTATTAAACCTGACCATGATGGACCCGGACCAAGCGCAAAGGGCTGTAGACTTTATCGCAGGTGGTACTTACGCGATCGATGGTCATCAAGAAAGAATTGGCGAAAGCATCTTCTTGTTTACTCCTAGCTGCGTACAAGTTAGCACCCAGTCTGGTGTAATTCACGAAGTACCTCAAAATCCACCAGCACGTCCGGCTCGGACAACTCCTACACCCACCTGGACAAATACCACTGAGCAACGTTTCATTCAGTCTCTTTAAGTAGGTACTAGGTAGTAGGTAGTGGGGAGTGGGTAGTGGGAAAAGTTGCCTTTTTGAGTCTCTTAATTGCAAAATTAACACTTAAACCCGCTACTTACTACTTAAATTTCATAAGACTATTGACAAATAACAAATGACTTGTAAGTTTGGTGTGATTGGCGGCGGGGTAATGGGAGAAGCTCTCTTATCCCGCTTAATTAATCTGGGAATCTATCAAGGTTCGGATGTTTTAGTTAGCGATCCTTTACCTTCACGGCGCAGTTTTTTAGCGGATAAGTACGGCGTTGGGGTAACAGGTGAAAATCGGGAAGTGGCGGCATCTACTGAAGTGTTATTTTTGGCAATTAAACCGCAGGTATTTGAGACGGTGGCGATCGAATTATCCGACATTTCCCCATCTTCGTTAATCATTTCGATTTTAGCGGGAGTGCCTTTAAGCAAGTTAGAAGCAGCATTTCCCCAGCAACCTGTAATTCGCTCAATGCCGAATACTCCGGCGACGGTAGGGGTGGGGATCAGTGCGATCGCACCCGGTAAGCTAGTAAAACCGGAACATCTCGAAGCAGCAAAACGCATCTTTCAAGCTGTGGGCGAAGTGGTGGAAGTTCCCGAAACTATGTTGGATGCGGTGACTGGACTTTCGGGATCGGGCCCCGGTTATGTGGCAATATTAATTGAAGCCTTGAGTGATGGTGGGGTAGCTGCGGGTTTACCGAGAGCGATCGCATCACAATTAGCATTACAAACTGTATTGGGTACAGCCCAACTTTTGAAAGAATCAGGAATGCACCCAGCTGAGTTAAAAGATAGAGTAACTAGTCCGGGTGGTACTACAATTGCGGGAATTGCTGAGTTAGAAAAAGCAGGTATGCGATCGGCAATTATTGAAGCAGTCAAAGCCGCTTATTGGCGATCTAAAGAGTTAGGAGGTTAGGAGGTGCCCCAGGGACTCCAGGGGAGAGAATAAATATTTTTTCAAAGGGTAGATATCCGCATTTCATCTGCTTTCATCTGCGTTTATCTGCTTTCATCTGCGTTCTAAAATTAATCTAAATCAAGAAGCAAAAATCAAAGCTTGTTGAATGTCTTCTTCTTGCAATTCTGGGAACTCTTAGTTGTTACCAAAGAAATGCCTGCTAAAGATATTTTTCACGAATCGGTTAAGGTAGCTTTGCAGAAGGATGGCTGGACAATTCTGCGAGAAGATTGGTATATTGAAGTTGATTCCTTGGGGTTAGCTGTTTATATAGATTTGGCTGCCCAAAAGTTTATTCAAGCCGAGAAAGATGGGCAGAGGATAGCTGTAGAAATTAAAAGTTTTCTGAGTGAGTCAAACATGACGGCTTTCCAAAAAGCTTTGGGACAATTTCTAGTTTATGCGAAAGCCGTAAGAAAACAACTATTAGAATGGACAGTTTATTTAGCAATCCCTGTAGATATTTACAACGGCTTTTTCTTGAAATTTGAGTTGATCTGGGAAATAGTTGAGGAGTACGATCTAAAGCTAATTGTTTTTAATCCTGCAACTAAGGATATTGTTTTATGGAGAAACTAAATTATTACGACTTAGTGGAAACAATTCTTCAGCAGTATGGAAATATTACAGTGGGGGAAGGAACAGAAGTTGAATTAATCGCAGATAGAAAGAATGGACATTATTTAGTCATGTTTGTTGGTTGGCGGAATGAAGTTCAGGTGTATGGAAGTTTGATTCATATTGATATTAAACGGAATCAGATTTGGATTCAGCAAGATGGTACTCAAGAGGGAATTGCTCAACAATTAGTGGCAGCGGGTGTTCCTCAAAGTGATATTGTGTTGGGTTATCGATCGCCCTTTGTACGTCAATTTACAGGGTTTGCTGTCGGAGTAGAAAACCAATCTGAAATTAAGCCGCTAGAAGAAATTAAGAGTTAGGTAATAATGGCAGACAACGAATCCGAATTTTTCTTGGCTCAACCGTCACTGCTGCACCTCGTTCTAACTCTTCCTCACATTCACTAATCACTCTTAATAACAACTGAGTCAATGCTTGAGCGCGTAACCTTTCAATCCGAACTCGAATCACTGATGGAGAGATTGCTTCATCAAGAGCTAGTAATGTGTGAAAGTCTGCATCAAGCGTCACAATAACACGCTCTTCTTCTCTTGCTTTTTGAATAATTTCTGCATCTTCAGCGGCGGATAGCGCAATTTCTCCAACGTGAATTGTGTCAATCCCCACATCACGTAATAATGCTGCCGCAGAGAGTGGTAAACCCTGATCAAGCAACAGTTTCATAACAGTTGGGTAGCTCTATAATGCGATCGTCTAAATAAGAAGATGCAAAAATCAAAGCTTGTTGAATGTCTTCTTCTTCTAATTCTGGGAACTCTCGGAATAGTTCTTCTCGTTCAGGATAAGTTGCCAATAACTCAATTACCCGACGAACAGTAAGACGAAGATTACGAATGCAGGGTTGTCCGTTCATGCGATTCGGATTACTGGTAATTCGGTCTAATTTCATCGTAAATTGCCTATTTTCCGTTGTTGACTTTTGATGTTTAACTTCCCTTTAAACTTTGCTCGGTTTTAGTTGCTAATTTTTGTCTAATTTTCGGTTCTGTTCCAGCAATTAACCAGTTACAAAAATTATACCTCCCAACCTCCAGCAACAGATTCATCCTCTGTAGGATTTGAAATAAGGTTAAGAAAGTTTTGTAATAACCCTTCACGAACCTTAGCGTCTGTCAAGATGCTTTCAGGATGAAACTGAACTCCCTGAATCCATCTATATTCACGATGTTGAAGACCCATAATTAAGCCATCTTCCGTTCTGGCAGTAACTTCTAACACTTCGGGTAAGGTTTCTGCCTCAACAATCAGCGAGTGATAGCGAGTTGCCATAAAGTATCCGGGTAAGCCAGCAAAAATACCTTTTCCTTGGTGATAAATTGGTGAAGTTCTACCATGAATTGGCTCAGGTGCTAAGATAACACGACCGCCAAATACTTCACCAATTGCTTGATGTCCCAGACAAACACCAAGAATAGGAATCCCAGGCCAAAATTCTTCTTCATGCTCATAACTTGGCCCTAGATCCCTAATTAAATCCATTGTTATAGTTCATAAAACCATAGACAAATATCTCAGGTCTTATTTTGTAGGTGTTACCCTAACTGGGTGAACTACTACACCCTCTATCCCATTGCTCGCAGAGCGTTTGGGACTGCTTGTAGTCTTTTACTCGTCCCCTTTA
>NZ_JBHFNQ010000211.1:0-8085 GCF_041929345.1 Floridaenema aerugineum BLCC-F46 | reverse complement strand
TGGCACACCTTCTGGCACAGGCTGAAATGCTTGTACAGTAATCATTCTAATTGCTGATGTAGTTCGTTGTGCCAGGTGTGCCATCACTTTTTTAATTTGAATTTTTCCTAGTTGTGGCACAGCTAAAAAGTAAAAACCCCTTGTCAAAAAAGGGGGGGGTTAATTGGTGTCGCTAACCCGGGCTGTGCCAGACACCTTTCAATTTCTCAAGAGCGATGGCACACCTTCTGGCACAGGCTGAAAGATATTCAGGGTAAGCAATACAATGGCTGACATAGTTCGTTGTGCCAGGTGTGCCATCACTTTTTTAATTTGAATTTTTTCCTAGTTGCGGCACAGATTAGTTAGTTATCTGATCGGGTTGACCAATTGGGCCGGAATATTCAATGGTCTGACGCAGTATCCGAATTTCCTTCTCTAGCTTCCAGATGAGCACCCTCTGCTTGTCAATTTCTTCATCTTTGTCCGCTAGTTCATTTTGCAAACTTTTGATTAGAGCGGCTTCTGCATCGGCAGATGCTCCCTTGGCTTTGAATTCGCTACAAAGCCACGCTAAAATTACGGAGCCGATCGCGATCGCAGCCGTACTAACATCCAAACTGCCAACAACATGAGAAGATGGAGGTGAATTAAGGGTGCTAGGCGCAACCACTTGTGCCACTACAGAATTTTGAGTTTTCATAGGTTTTAAAAAGCTTGTTGCTTTACTTTACACTGCCTAATTATAAATGGCAGTGCTTTTTTTTAATACTTTGTTGACTCTTCAATTTTTGGTGCTTATATTAACATTTTCCTCTGTATATACAGAGTTTTCTTTTAACCACAAATCTATAGCGCTTGAAATAATATCAGTCCTGCTAATACTTAAATCATTGGCAATTTTATCTATTAGTTTAACCTTCCACAAAGGTAAACGGCAGTACACGGGATAATTCCTAATACTGCCGTCTAACTCTTTTTCTCCTTTCCCTTTATAAGGTGACATCAAACAGTTCGTTACCCGGAATAATAGTTGTGGTAAAAACAAAATTCGTATTAGATTGATAACGACGATCTCGTTTAACTATTCGCATAAATTCCCTATGGCCTGCTCTCGTTCTACCAACGAGGCATCCCGCACTAGCTAATCCTATATTGGTGCGAGGCAAGTCATAACCCCAATGTTGATTAACCCCGAATAACCCATTTTCAACTTTATCGCCTGGTCTTTTAAAATCCTTGTTTAAATCTCTATGCACCAATATAGTAGATACTTGCACCAATCCTTCATGAGGCTCAGAATTACCGTGCATACCTACCTTCCAGGCTGTGTACTGACCAAACGCGATCCGTGCAGCGCCTTTGGGATTCATTGGATTCAAGGTATAGCGCCTACCTGGTTCGGTTGTGCCTTCCCAAATCCCTAATATAATTGGTTCTTCATTCTCAAAAGCCAACACTAAACGGACATCATTAAATTCATTAGGCGCGTCATTATTGAGAGTTCCATCTGGATTTACACCCTCAATGTAAATAATATTGAACTCTTGATTATCTTTAAATAATCGATGTCTTTTCTTTTCCATGTAAGCTACAATTTTATCTGCCAAGTCAGTCGCCATAAAATTGCCTCAGTATCACTCATGCAGTTGTATTATACCCAATCATGCCGGAGTTCACAAACATGACCGATACTCTTAAAAAAGAAGAAGAATCATTACAAGAATCATACAATTTAATACCTGAAAAAATAACGCTCCATTTGAGCGGTGAACAAGCGCTAGCTGTGCTTTTATGCCTGGGATCATTCGCCAAACAAGGGCTGGAATTAGGAGTAGTTTCCGAGTCGGATTGGGTGGAAAGAGAAAAACTGATAAAAATTTTTCTTGACGCTACAAACTGTCATGTGCGATGTCCAAAAACCTTTGTAAAGAATTTAGATGAAATCATTCAAGATATAGCGTCTGTTAAATTATAAATTTAACATTTTCCCCACCAAATTGTCCCGCCTTAGACCAATGACCGGAACATCGATGAGGCAGAAATAAATTGCTACTTCGCTTCCGCAAAACCTCTTAAACGTTGTTCGCGCGACAAACCTCTGGTGAACGGACAAAAGGAATGATAGAAATGAATTGAAGTGATAGATAAGTGAGTTTTTATGACTGACGCACGCGGGGCTTACGGCATTCAAATAACTGTAGGCACAACAACCAAGTATTTAGCATTTCGAGCGCCAAAGGAGCTCTACGATGGTATAGCCGCAGCAGCTGGTTTAGACAAACTTGATACTCCGCAAAAACTTGGTAAAGCGATTTTTGCACCCGCAGCTACCTACTGTAATCGAATAGGCATTAGCTACGAGAAAGCAGGCAAAAAGCGAACTGGATCAATTTGGGTTGCACCTGAAAAATTTGAAGACGTTTTGGATAACCCACCAGCAACATACCGAACTTACGCAGTGACCAAAGCCTTCCAGCCGCTTGATACTACGAGACATTAAAATTGTTTTGTTTAGTTTGTTTCAATTAGTAAATTAAGGAGTGTTAATGCTTGTAAAATATATAGCCATTTGTGATGAGCAAAATAATCCAACGTCGTATTTTGACGGTAATGTTTTTGGGAAAAATCAACCAAAGCTTTATAATCCATCAGAATATTCAACCTGCAATGTAATTTACGGACAATATTTTAGCCGCCATCCCAACGAGAATGTCCGCTTGATGGAGGTAGAAATTACTATTCCAGCTCTTCAACCTTCGACTGAATCAATACTAGAATCAAGTCTTACTGGGAACCAAGCATCTACCGAACCAAACAGAGATACACTTGAAACTGCAACTACATAAAACACACTAAAGCCAGGGTAAAACCTGGCTTTAAAATATGATTAAAAAATTATCGCCAGAATCATTTAATGAACTTGTTAACGGGAATATTAAATTAGACAAAATTAGCCGATATCATCCCGACTTTGAAAGCATCAGTATTGGTTATCAATGGATTATTAAAGAATTCAATTATGAAGAATGGCTATACACTGGAAATATAGTAACAGTGCAAGTTACAAGCATTTTTCAATTAGATTTACAGCAGGCACATATAACAAGGTCGTCAGTTATTACACTAAACAGTAATTACAAATTTTTAGAAATTGAAGTTGTATAATTAAAATCATGTTTCAAGGGTTTAATTATGACTAATATTATTTCCTCTGACAATGAAGAATTTCCAGAATTACCAAATCTACCACAAGCTGGAATTTTAGAGGATTTGCGTAGTAGGTTTCCTGAGATTGACAGAACAACAATCATTAAAGAATTCCCGTCAGGGCAAATTCGATTAGAGGCTGGTAGTGATGGGTTGTTTTTGGTGTTTGATTTAGACTGTTTGGATGCTCTACCCTATTGCAAGGCACATTGCTGTGGGCATATCGGAACGGTTGTTCTGGATGAAGAAGTAGACGATTTAAACAGTTTGTCACAAATTCTAGAAAAGCGTTTGCTGACTTACAATCATTACATTGATAAAAACCGGTATGAGATGAAACGAGACTGTGATGGATTATGTGCAGCACTTGACCGCAAAACTCGAACTTGCGAGATATACGAGAACCGCCCCCGTACCTGTCGAGTTTTTCACTGCTCAAGGGGGTTAAATCGTGGATTTCGACTCATGTCGGTTTCTCGACAGAAAGAACTTGAATTGATGTAAGGATTTTCAATCATGAATATAATCATTACAATGATTATATTCATCTTTTTAAATAAATCCTAAAGAGCCACAAATGAATCAATTATCAGCAATTGCAGAAATATTGCACCGATGGTAAGGATCATAAAGTACGATAGGTGCGCCAAACCCATCTAATTTTAAGAGTGCATAGCGAAATCTAACCTTTTTTTCTGGCCTGTAACGCTTTTTGCGAACAGTTTGGCCGTAAATCACATGACTACCGGGATTATTATTACTTTGCTTGCCAGGGGCATTACTTTCCTTAAGCCTGTCTTCATCATATTCATGGCCTTGAATCGATAAAATTTTTTTAATAACTCCTACCGCTTCAGTTTTGTTGATCGCATAAATTTGCAGCCAGTAACCTTTTTTTCGATCTTGATAACTGTAGATGTATTTACCTTTCGTGAAATCCCAAGTGGGAATTACACCAAACGCTGCCTTGATCTTATTTGCAATTACCTTAGCTTTTGTTTGGGTCATAGTCGAAGGAGTTTCATCCATCAAACGAAAGTTGATATGTGCCTGAACCCTGCTAAAACCATCTGGAGTGACCGCTAAATCTTCTTCAAAATAAAGCAAGATTTGTGGGTGATCATCCATGCGATCTTCATCAAAAGGTTGCACCGGTAAACCATAATAAATAGGTTGAAGTCTTGCGGCGTTACCCAAGGAAATCTCAAAAAATATCACGCGAACTAATACGACAATAGCTGAATCATTGGGTCCAATAATGCAAGCTTGCATAAGGTTGTTTACTGGTCGATCGATTCGAGGTTCTCTAACGTGCCTGTCATATCTATCGTGTTTGAAAAAGTCCCTGACTCGCCAATTGTGAAAGTTTCTAATAATTTTTAATAAATGCTCCCACGAACCAAAGCTCTCTGGTAGAGGCATATTTTTTCCTCCTACTGTGCATCATCGGTTTCTGGGGCATTACCATCCGATCGAGTGTATGGAGCTCCCAAAGATTCTTCGTTTGTTTTAATTTTACCCGTCGTAAGGGTATTTAAATCATCTCTTAAGTCTTTTTGGTATTTTTCCTGTGATTCTTTAAGTTCTTTTTTCTGTTCTTTGATATCTAACACCTGCTGCCCCCAGCTGTTAACATAAGACGCAGCATTAGTTATTGGGTTATCATCTGCAAGTTCTTCCAATTTATAAAACTTGTTAAGCCAAACTGAACGAGCTTTAACATTCTCCTCCCAAGGACTAGAGTCAAAGATAACACCCGCCTTTAGCATTTTATTGTGCAACCGCCCTAGTTTACTGGCTGTCATTTCTTGCAATTCTTTTTGCGATTCGTGAATATCTTTTACAGCTTGAATCTGCATCGCCGCTCCACGCACAATGTTATTAAATGAAGCCCATTTAGCTTTAATTTCTGCCCATCCTTGTACACCAAAAACCTGTTTTGCTATTTGTTCTACTCTGTCAGATAACCATTGACTACTATTAATTGGTGTCTCCTCTAAATCAAATAAATCCCCTACGAGTGGCACATCATCCAGCACTTTAAAAACAGTGTCTACCATCCCGGTAATTGGGCTCCAAAAAGTTTGGACTATATCTTCAGTGAGCATTAAAGCATTATGAAGATTCAAGATAAAATCAGTAACTTGCATTAGCTGAGAAAGTTTAGCCAAAACTTTTGCCATTCTGCTTTGATTGAAAGTACTAGCTAATCGTTTCCTGATATCAGCGATTAAGTCGAATTGTCTTTTTACAGCAAATTCAGTGCCAGGTAAAGCGAACACTCGGTGAGTTTCCACTGTGGGAACCTGTACCATATTCCCTGTCGGAATACGGACAATATTCACACTCTCTACGGTTACGGTTCTTTGCAGGGCTCTTAGTGCTTGAGCAGCTTGGCATGGTCGGCAACTCATATCATCTTCCTCTTTTGGTTCATTAATAAAAGGGTTGGGATTTCTGATAGGCATGGGCGATTGGTAATTAATCGGGCGAATATCAAGTAAATCAAGGTATTGACCAGACCATTGCTGGATATTGCCCAATTCACCGTAGTTTGTTTCACTAGATACAGTCAGCTGAAAAATTAATCGATTGTTTGCATCTTTTACCTGTGGACTACCATTAACGAATTGATATTGTAATGGAAAAGGAACATCGGATAATTTAATATAATTAGCAACCGAATTACCATATTGTTCCACTCTCCCACTGGACAAAAAGGGACTGCGACCCGATGTAATTAATGGATAAGGAGCTTCGGTTGGATTTTTTTCTACTCTCCATGATCCTAGACGAAAAAAAATTTCTATTGTTTGCGATCCAGAGCCACCCATAGGTAATCGAAGCGTAGGAGTAGTATCGGGCTTTCCTGGCCTTGGAATTGAAGGGTTTTCTTCATTGGTTTTACTTTTATTGTAAGCATCATTAGCGCCATCCCAATTTGTAGGATTATTCTCTCGTCTTGATGGTGAGCCTCTCTTCTTCCAATTTTTTTTAATAGATTCTCCTACTTTTTCTCCCAACCATTCTCCAATGTCCCGCGCAAAATCGCCAAGCGGATCACCGTCTAGCGGACTCCTGAAGAATTGTTTGCGAACAGGATTAGGCTTTACATCAATAGTAGGAATACGGGTAGGTCTTCCAGAGCCGTATTGCGGATTCTGATTCCAAGTTTCAAGAGGATTATCTGGTCTATTTGCGGGTCTAGAGCTATTTGAGCCACTGGGCAAAGTAATCCCACGTTGTCCTGAATTATTTGCTGGGATTATTTGTCCACCATTATTTGCAGATGGGATGTTGTTTAAGTTGGGTTCAGGGGGATTGGGATTGAAAGGTCTTGAGTTACCCCATTGTTCTTTTCTTCCAGCAGGAATATCAGGCCGTTTATTGATTATCCCTTCATCAAAAGGATTGCTAATTGGTCTCCCTGGTTTTCCCGGTTGATACCTTGGAAGTGGCCTAACATTAATAAAGGGATTTCCTGGCATCTCAACTTAAATATTGTGTTGCTAGCTGGTCAATGTCTTTGCTTTGAAATTCTCGGACTATCATCCTAAATTCTATTTTATCGTCTCCTGCCAAAACGCCACAATTTAGAGGTTTTATCGAAGCTCTGATTTTGCAGTTGTGCCCCATAACAATCATTTGATTCGCCGATAAATAAGGAATAAGGTATTCTGTATAAGATGGCGAAACTCTCATTATAATAAATTCTGTGGCTGTTGCAATTTTATCTTGTGAATTCATGTATTCAATTGTTAAGATTTTTTTATCGGCATCAGCTGTCGCTTCATTCCAAGCCTTACTAATTTCTGCTTCGTTCATCAATTCTATGCCCTCTGGTTTTTGCATTGCAGGCATTTCTTGGCAAGACGTTAGAGTGATATTTACAAAAAAATCAATAATTTCAGCGTTGTAACTTAAAGTTTGGTAGACTATTTTAGTCCCATCACCAGATGTAAGTGTTTCTAAAGGCCATTGATAGTTTTCAGGCATAATTAAGAAGTAAATCAATCTGCAATTCCATTTTACTCCAACATGAAAGAAACAGAGCAATTAGGAACTTTAGCCGCGCTTAAAAATTTGAAATTTTTAAGGGATTCTAACATAACGGTGGATCTCACTCCCATAATTAACCAACTTGCAGTAATAGAAGATAAAATAAATCAAATTTATGGCACAGGCTCAAACATTGAAGGTAATCCAGATTTAAGCACATTAAATGGAAGGCTGAGTATTATTGAAAATCGATTAACTGCAATTACCAACTATTTCAACTTAACTTCAAGTAATCCAAGTAACGATTTGATACTGACAGAAGGAACAGTACTATCTATGCTTGGATCATTGACCGATCAAAGTGGATATTCTAACGTAATATCAGCGACCGCAGGACAACAAAATCCTTTTCAAACTGTGGGAATAGATAATAACCCCGCACTATCGCTTATTACGAATCAAAATGAACTATCTATACCTAATATTCCTAATTTATTAACAGGAAACGGGGCAACTCTTTATGTTGTTTTTGGAAGCTTTGACGGGAACGGAGTCCAAGAATTAGTTAGAACTCAACCAAACGGTGAGACATGGTGGCGATTTAGTAATGGAAAAGGATACTTTTCAGTTTTCCGAAACAGTAGACTTGAAGAGTACCCATCAGCTATGCCATTAAATGGTAATTTTCTGTTATCGATACATTCACGCTCTAATGATTATGAAATTTTCATTAACAATGCTAGTCAAGGGGTCGTGGGCGGGAATTACTTCAAAGGAGACAGATTCTTGATTTGTCCCAAGGGTAAATACAATAACTGTTATCTTTATTTACTTTTGGTTGTACCGTTTTGGGTAGATAAAAATAGCTCATATCATCAGAGGAAATTAAATGCCATT